>PIYA01000066.1 GCA_003601785.1 Candidatus Bathyarchaeota archaeon | reverse complement strand
TAGCAGAGATGTTTACATGGAAGTAACCGAGATTATTCTTGCTCGTGGACATGAAAACATTCAAGCCTTGCACAAAACGACTTTTGAGATAACGAAAGAGAAGCAAGTTTCTGCAAAAGGCGACTGCATCATAGCTGTGTCAGCTGATAAGGCTCTATCGGATTTGAGTTTAAGATTTAAAAAAACGCTTTGCAGAGAAAGGGCTAAGCTAACTGTTCTGATAGAGGCTGGAGGAGAAGCCGACGTTGTTAAAGCGTATGGAAGCCCAAGGCTTATTTTGGATCATCCAACGGATATCGTTGTCAGAAAAAGCAGTTACATCTGCAATCGAACCTTAGCGATTCAAGCGGACAAGGCTGCGTGTGATTTGTCGAGGAAGCTTGTGGAAAGACTGAGGGATCCGAAGCAGAAAGTGAAGATTACACTAACCGTTGAGACTTAACGGATTTCCGCGTCTAAAACCGCTTGCCACTCGTAGGGAGCGGTTGCACGGACAAGCCTTGAGAAAGGCACTTTTTCCACGGTTCTTCCAGAGCTTTCAACAGCACTTACGAATTTCTGCGTCAAGTTCCCCATAGAATCGGAAGCCTTCACAAAACTGTAGAAGTGCACTGTGCCACCTTCTGGTTTCAACGCTTTGCAAGCTGCGTCTACGAACTCTATGGCTTTTTCAGGCAGGTTCATGATGACACGGTCCGCGACGCTGAAGAGTCTTTTCTCAACGATTTTTTTCGCATCACCTAAAATCGGGTGGACTTTATTATGAACCTTGTTCAGTCTGATGTTTTTGTTCAGAAGCTCTATAGCGTTGGGATTCACGTCTATGGCGTAAACCTTCACTTTTTCATGTTTTTTCGCGATGAGTATTGAGAAGGGTCCCACTCCAGCGAAAAAGTCTACGACGGTTTCACCTTCTTTGACGAGGGATGCAACCCTGTTGTGTTCATAGGACAACCTCGGAGAGAAGTAAGCCTTTGCAAGATCAACGCAATACCGACATCCATGTTCTTTGTGAACGGTTTCCGTTTTCGGTTCTCCGGCAATCACGTCAAACTTTCTCAACCGATAGGTTCCGCTGACGGCTCCAGCCTTGGCGAGCACCGTGTGAACGTTTTTATGTGCTTTTAAGATTGCTTCGCCGATGAGTTCTTTACGTGTTTCGAGTTCTGGTGGAACCTCAACTATGGCTATGTCTCCGACGAAGTCTATTGAGCGAGGTAGACTAGCCAGCAAATGCGGTGGAAGCTTGTCTGCAAGCAATTCAACAAAGGTTGTTATCGGCTTTTTCTTTTCTGAAAAAATATTAGTTGAGACGCTGCAGTTTGGCGCTTGATTTCTAAGCGTTTCAAATTCTTTTTCTGACGGACGACGGATAAGTGGGATGTAAACGAAGCCTTCGTCTCTTTGAACCTTCAGCGCTCGATCAAAAATCTTCAGCTTGTTCGCTGCAACTATGGCTTTCTCTCCGTAGCGTTTCGGAACTTTTAGACATACCCGCTTTTTCACAAAATCACCGAATCACGCTGTTCTTAATCTGCGTTGCTTTTTCTTTAACCGTTTCGAAGAGCCTTTTGCTTATAAACCCTTTTTCAAAGGCTTTTTCAAGCTTCTCCATGTCTAAAACTTTAACTGTGCCGTCAGGTCTGACGCAGATGTCAACTTCCAAATCCACATAACGCAGTGTTTTTGGGTAAACCTCAACGGGTGTGTTGAGGTTGATGTATGTTCCCTTCCACTCTCCGTCCTTTGAGAAATATTTCGTTTTAATGTACCATTCGCCGGGTTTTGTTTCGCTTAAAGCTTGGTCTCCAGCCTCTTTTCTTGTGCCTAACCCGTCATAGAAGCCGTTGCTCCGCATTGCTCTTCTGAACTTTATCCTTTCACTGTCTATTTCTTCTATTGTCGCCTCTCCCAAGTGAAGTACAAGTCCACTTAACTTGACGTGTTGAACATCCATTTGAGAACCCGCCTCTGGAAATTCGTACATCACTTGCTTTTTGAACAGGTTTTCAACCTCCGCTCTGTCCTGTCCCTTTTCCAAGAGTTTTTCAGCCATCTCCAAAGCCGCGGAGACCTTGCCACCGCAACTCTTGTAGAAGTGATGACCGTTCAAGGTTTGAGCGACAGAAGCCCTGAAGGAATCCAAGCGTCTTTTTGAAAGGTATGGAAATTCGACATCGATGAAGTGTAAGCCCTCAACAAGGAGCGTTGGAGCGTCTGCACTCAAGGTTTTTGAGTCTAAAGTTTTAATCTTTTCAAAAAGTCTGGCTACTTCGTTTTCCAGCGCTTCTCTTGGTTGGTTCTTTGAAGATTCACGCCAGATTATTCCCCAACCTTCAGGTGAAAGCGCTTTTCCCAAAGCGTATAGTTCCGCTCGCTTTTCCAAGTCATAAATCTTTAAGCTGACACCTGTCTTGCTGTTTTTGGCTAGAATCGCATGGTTTCCAAAAACTTTCAGTTTTGTCGTTAAAACGGGCTGTTTTACACCCAGTCTTTTCCTTTCAACCTGCACTATCACTTGCCTTGGACTTCCATCTGTAACTTCTGATTTTGGAAGCCTACCTGTAACGCCGCAGCCTAGGTCAACGTAAAGGAAGTGTTCATCCGATTCCTTTATGCTTCCTCTGTATATTCCGTCAACGCTGACCATCCATCTTCTGGTTAAAACGTCTTCAAGACTAGAATGCAACATGTGTTGGAAAGCGCTTGTTGCTTCGGGTGTTCCGAGAACTCGTATTCCTTGCAGGTCGAATCTATCTTTTATCTTAAGGTCTGGTGGCTCTTGGTTTTCATCAAGTTTGAAACGCTTCTTTATTGTTAAGGATGGTTGAACTATTTCGAAGCCGTTTTCTAAAAGCAGCTTTGTCAAGGCTGTGGAGTATATTCCTCTAACCTTAGCCTTCATCCGCCTCACCTCACGTTTAACTAGCCTTCTTAACCCTGTAAAGTTCATCCACCCGTTCAACGGTGAACTTCACGTTCAATATTTTTTCAGCGAGCCAGATGTTGGTCTCCAGATGTTCAGATAAGGCTCTCGTCAGATAGACTGAGCTGCCCTCGGATAAAGCCACGTACGGAATGAGCATGTCAGCCAAGTGCACGTCAACCGTGGCTTTACTGGAAATCTCCGCGTAAAGCTTTTCAGCCGCCTCTCTTCCAACAGCCTCGCTTGTCTTTCTAAGCGCGCCGATGGCATCAGCGCCCAAAATCGCTTTTGTGTCTGTCTCAGTCCATAGGACAATGGAGCTGCCTTTCTGCAACGGGTTTGACTTGTCGTTCACCACTTGTATGTCTGCCTTGTAACCTTTTTCTGCCAGATATTTGTTCGCCGTTTTCGCCTGACGTTCCGCAACCCTTCTATCAGCTAGGAAAGTGCAGACTGAAACTCCTTTTATTGTCTCTACCTCGCCAAAATCTTCCAAGCGTAAGGGTTTCAGATTTCTACAAGGTCTAACGGTTATTGCAACTTCACCCATGCCCTTTGGATAATAGCCGTACCTGTGAACCGTCAAGTTCGTGTTCAATCCCATACGTTTCAATGTCGGCAGAAAAACGTGCCGCATATAGTTAATTGTCGGTGAATGCATAACGTCTGTTCCACCCCTTGAAATATGCAGGTTTACCGTGTGTTCTGCGAAGGCGCATATCGGCAGCACGGTCATCAGAAGCATGGGGATGCTTCCAGCCGTGCCTATCTCAGCTTTGAAGTCTCCACCTTTGATTTCTCGAGGTTTAAACCACAGTTCACGTGAGTTCAGTTTTGCGCCTTCCAATTCCGCGTCGCAGAGTTTTGCCGCTGTCAAAACCGCCTCTAAATGTTGCGGTCTCAATCCCGGTTGCGGTCTGTTCTGTCTGATGTTGTAGATGTGTAATGGTTGTCCCAGTATTGCGGATAGGGCAACGGACAGCCTAAGGATTGTTCCACTTCCGCTTTTCTGGCTTCCATCAATTTCAATCACTGAGGTTTTCTCCCTCTCCAAGATTTTCTGTTGATTAAGTGAGATAACAAACAATTTAATAAATCCGACAAGTATTAAAATTTGGAAGGAGAACGCATGAGTGAAGAGAAAGAGAACATCGAAAAGTTGGTTGAAAGGATTGATGAACTGCTCATAATTTTGAACGGAATAGTTGAAGACCTAAGACAAGTCTCCACATCCCTAAAATCCTTAGCCGTTTCACAAGTCACACAGCCAGTCACAGCACCGACAACACCGCCACCATCACCAGAAACCTATGAAAAGGAAAGGTCAATAGAAGACATCAAAATGATGTTTCCAGAGGAGTTGGAAAATCTGCTAAGCTTCGAAGAGAAAGACGAGTACATAGTGATAAAACCCCGTCAGTTTTTGGGTTCAGAAAACTTTGCGAAAATAGCTTCCATAGTGCGGGGAATAGGCGGCGACTACATAAGCGCAGGAAAAGAATCTCACTTCAGAGTGCCTAAAAAGACATAAAATGAAAACCATACCTTATCTTGAAATCTTTGAATTCGCCTTTGTAGGCTTCCCACTTGACATCTATGCCCGTAACTCTTGCCCCGGATGGTCCATGCCTACAGAAATCCACAAGCTTCTTTACGGTCTTTACGGCTTCTTCCTCACCTTCAAAAACAGCCTCAACCCTACCGTCGGGTAAGTTGCGAACCCAACCCGTGACACCGTGTTTTTTAGCCTCATATCTCGTCTCCGACCTGAAAAACACACCTTGAACTCTACCACTCACGAACACGTGTGCCCTAACCTTCATGTTTTCACCACTTTACGGTTGGTCTGTTTTGAATTTTATTTTAGAGAGTGGTATTCTTTTTCACTTTAACTTATCTCTCCCTCTACAGTGTAAAACAGTTGTTTTGGCGAGCGTTTTAAAAATTGTTGGGTTCAGCTTGGTTTTGGTGTTTGAGATGCTGAAAAATTGCGGCGGAAAAATCACGATTTACGCCTCAAGTTCAGCCTTCCAAGAAGGAAGAATGAAGAGTATAAACAGAGCAGCTGAAAAGCTGGCTAGAATGTTAAGTTTAGACACTGAGATAGTTGCTTTTGAAAGGAAGTTTGCACCCATATACGTTTATTACAAGAGTGAAGACGAAGAACTTGTTCCGCTTTACTGTAATAAGGGTGAAAAATCCGATGCGAGAGAAGTTTTCACAAGATTGAGAAACATGATGTTTGTTCTCTCTTTCCACCCGAAATATTCAAATTTAAAGAAGCTTAGAAGAGAAATCATTCAGTTTTCCTGAATTTTATAGCTTGATTTTCAAGGGTTATCTCGTAAACCTGATTTACGTCAAAGTCTATGCCTAGGCTTTCGTATTCCTGCTCTGTTAAGAACAATATTATCTTCGGAATAGCTAACTGCCTTCTCATCGGAAGCATGGGTAGCTGCTGCTGAAGCGCCTGCATAACATCTTGCACCATCTTCGCCTCTTCGGTTTTGGGTCTGACAACGAATTGGGGTATACGTCGTTCTTCAATTAACTCTATACGCTTCCCAAGGTTTCCATCCAAATCTCTAACTGATTCTATTTTGTTCACTCGGACACGAAACATGATTTTCACAGCTGTAAAGTGTTCTTGGACACTATTATTCGTTTCTCAGTTTTGCATTTACTCCATTTCAATAGTCGCCGGCGGCTTCGGAGTGGCATCATAATAGACGGTGGAAACGTTAGGACACTTCTCCGTTATCCCTTCAGCGATTCTTTCCAACGTTGACCACGGAATATCTGAAACCTTTGCTGCCAAGAAATCCTTGGTTTGAACAGCTCTTATGCCTATAATATAGAGTTTCTTTTCCGGTAAATCCTTAACCGCGTAGAAAACCCTTGTTATCGCCGGGTTTTCGGTGATTATCCTCGTTTGAAGAGCCACCATATTTTGAACAGCCGTTTGATGAATTTTTCCATCCGCTGTCTGAACCTTCACACCCACTATCTCACCATAATGACGCGCCCCACCTTTCATTCCAGTAGCCTTATCCTTGAAAATTTTCACTGACACGTTTCTTGCCGGAGCGTTGAAGGCTCGCGCCACGGTCTCCTGAATGTGCATAGTTTTGGAGCGCACTGTTTCTTCCTCTTCGTTGTCAACTATCACGGCGAAGTACTGGCTCGGCTTGTGTTTTGCAAGTTCGTTCTCAACGATGGTTGTGGCTTTCTTTAAGGTTTCCAGCTTTTCCGGACGGATTTCACCGACCACGCGGACCGACAATCCTGGTCCTGGGAAAGGTTGTCTCTCAGAGATTTCAGCTGGCAGTCCTAAATTTCGCGCAACCATCCTCACCTGGCTTTTGTACAAGCCTACTAAGGGTTCAACAATTTTGAAACCGTAGTGTTCCATGGGGTTTATGCCCATCTGCTTCAAAACGTTATGTTGAGTTTTTATGCCGCCCACGGTTTCCACGATATCCGCTTTTATCGTGCCTTGAACAAGGATTTTACAGCCTTCCATCTTGGCTGTTTCGCCTAAAACTTTATAGAAGGTTTCACGGAACACCTTTCTTTTCTCTTCAGCGTCTCTTAACCCCTTCATGTTTTGCAGGAAACGTTCGCGAACGTTAACTATTTTCACTGGAATATTGAAAGGTGGTTTGGAAAGGATTTCGGCTACGCGTTCCGGTTCACCTTCACGCATAAAAGCGTCGTCTAAGATTACGCAAGCAAGGTTTTCTCCGACAGCCTTGTGCGTTAAAACCGCACATGTTGTGCTGTCAACCCCACCTGAAACAGCCACTAACGCTTTTTCCATGCCTATAGTGCGTTTTAGCTCTTCGATTTTCTCTTCAACAAATTTTTCAGGGTTGAATTCTTCCATCTTAAGTTTCTCCTATGTTGTTAACTGTTTCGTTAGCTCTTGATTTATATATTTTCCACCCCTCGGCACCTTCAGAACACCTAAAACCTTGTTTAAAGCCTTCATTGAAACGGGATTTTCAAGTTCACGAAAGTTAGTGAATCTGATGAAAGTTACTTTTCTTCTACCCTTGAGAAAACGAGTGTACTCCTTAAAGGTTTTCAGGCATGTCTCACCACCGTGGGAGCGCCAAAGCTGCCTGTAGTCTCCAGCTAAGCGTTCGATGAAGTCTGCGACTCCTCGAATCTGCATCACTGGACGCTTGACGTAGAAAAGAAGCTTTTTGGTTTTAAGTGGACCGACAAGGTTTCTGCGTATGAACGCGTGTGTCTCGTCGCCCTTTCTGTTTCTTTCACAGAGTCTGTTCCACCATTTCTCGTCGGATAACAGAATGTAGGCGTAACGCTCATCAGGCGAGATGAACTAAACCTCCTCACAGCTTACGGCTCGTTAATAATTCTAGCCGTCTTGCGTTAATAATACTTTTCAATGAGAAACTCTTACGTTCACTAGGTTTCTTTATCTCTCGATAAAAGTGTCTAGGTTCAACTTTTAAATTTACAGAAATATGTAAAAAATCTTGCGTTTCGGGCGGAAGAGAACTGTTAGAACAGCTTTTTGGGGAATTAAAGTTTTTCTGTTTCAAACAGCTATACAGAAAAGAGAGTGGTTCAGATGAATGCTGAGGAAGCGAAGACCGTGGCTGATGCCTTAAAAGAGCTAAACGAGAGCTATAGTGACCTATTACAGAGCATGGAAGGCACAGTTGAGGAAGCAAAGAATGCAAAGCATCTGTGGCGGAACGGTGAAAAATCTAAGCTGGTTAAGATTGGTTTGATGTTGTTAGCTTTTCCTGAACCCACTCCGATAACCGAAACCGTAGGCGCTGCCTTACTGACCGCTGAGGCTGTTAAGAGAGGGATTCGCAGCCGAGCCATCTACGTTGAGGACGTTTACAAAACTTTTCAGCGCATGTTGAAAGAGGCAACATTGGAAAGCGTGTAGATTAGTTTTATATTAACAGCATGTTATGTATATAACATGTTCGAGGTGGGGAAGCCGTATGAAACTCGTAACCGTGCTGTTACCTGAAGCCTATTTGGAAGGGTTAGATGAGCTTGTTAGGGCTAACATGTATCCTAGTAGAAGTTCAGCTATAAGATCAGCTGTTAGAGATTTGTTGAAAAAGGAGCTTTGGGAGAGAAAGGGAAGATA
>PIYA01000065.1 GCA_003601785.1 Candidatus Bathyarchaeota archaeon | reverse complement strand
ACATCACAGGAAAAGTTGACAAAGAAAGTTTTAAGCATAGAAGAGAGAGAGCGGCAACTCCCCCTCATTCCTGAAGAGAGAGTTGAGGCTGTTATTCCTATAAAAAGGGAGAAAGCGTTTGCGCCGTTAACCGAAACAGAGTTGTCTGTACTGGAAATATTGACGGTGGAGGGGCCTAAGACTGCACCAGAGATCAAGGAGAGAATCAAGCTTAGCAGGGAACATACAGCTAGATTGATGAAAAAATTATACGAAGAGGGATATCTGGAAAGAGACACAAATAAAATTCCTTTCAAATATCGAGTGAAAAAAGAAATGGCGAAACTCCTAAAAAAGACTGAAGAGAAAATATAGTTTGTGCTAGGACATTTGTTGTTTAACCGCCGCCTGAGGGAGACTTGGTGCTATTCTATATTTCAGACGGTTTGAAGCTCCCATCTTGATCAGCATCCCCTTTTTCGCCATCCTGGAAAGATAAGTTGCAACCGTGCTTAAGCTTATAGGCTCTTTAAATTCTTGCTCATAAACAGATTGAACTTCCTTTGAGGAAAACCAGACAAGAGGAAAATTCTTCTTAACAATCATACAGACTTTATCATACTTGGAGAACCCGTTACCAACCGTATTGCGTCCAGAACCGCCCCCACCGGCAGGCATCCCGCCCAACAATTCAACCAGATCAAAAAGACGAAGAGCCTTTTCTCTAGTTATTTGCCCCTCAAAGGCTATCGTATATTTATTACCTTCACTATCGAACAATTCAACGCGTATTTTTCTCGCCGGCATTAACGGTGTACACCTTTCGGGTGATTTCACAATTTACAGTTCACAAGTTAAAGGTGTTATGGTGAAAAGCTGAAAATAAAAAATCTTTATAACGGTAGGAAAAAGAAAAAAAGGAAAGTTTTGCATAGTTTTCAGTGTCACAAGCTTCACATGACTTTAGAAATAAAAATAAAGTTAAAATTATAACCGTTTAGCTTTCTCCAATGGAAGGGAAGGGGTGGCTTCTTCACAGAAAAAATACACAAAAAAGTTAATTCTAGCGGAAAAAGAAGTGAAAAAGAATCATTGACTAGATAATTTCACAGATTCTTCGCAAAGTGTGAAGGAAAAACCACTGGAAAGAAAAAATAATGAAACGCTAACTGAGAGTAGAATTCTAAAACATAAAAGTAAATTAAAAATGCCAGGGGAATTTTTTGTGTTAAAAACTTCAGAAAATGAGGAGACACCCCCTTGTTTCCTATGGAAACTTGTTCTTTACTCTTAAATCTTAATTTTAATTAAAAGTTTCTAGTAAAGATCAAAAATCTTTAACAGTAATAATTATTAAACCTTAACTTTTCTTACCGTACAGAGAATATTTCTTCTTTGAAGAAGAAATCAAACTTCTACTTCTCTTAAAAGAGAATTCCAGAGGAAACAGTGGGGTGTGTCTCGTTTGAGCCGTTGCATCTATAACAAAATTTGATTTTTAGATAAATTTAAACATAATTTAGTTTTTTGTATGACAGAGCTTATCTTCTCCACAAGAAATTGAGGCATTACCGCTCTACTGAGTAGGAAGGGAAAAATCAGTGAATAACCACACCAACTTGTTAGATGAAGTATTCGAGAAATTTGTTAGCACCGCGAGAATCTTTAGAGATAGAGAAGTTTTGAGACATGATTATCTACCGGAAAAATTGCCACACCGTGAGGCTCAGATTAAAACGCTTGGTGAGACAGTTGCGCCTGTTTTAAAAGGCGCCCGTTGCTCAAATGTTTTCATCTATGGAAAAACTGGAACTGGTAAAACGGCTGTGACAAAATATGTTTTACAGCACCTAGAGGTAAAAGCAAAGGAACTTGGTGCACCTGTTAAATTCTGTTACGTTAACTGTCGGTTGGCAGGAACAGAGTATCGCGTTTTTTCAGTTTTATGCAGAAACATAGGAATTTCCGTTCCCTTCACAGGCTTGTCTGTTGGAGAAGTCTTTAACAGGTTTAAAAACGGATTGGATGTTTCCAAGAAACTGCTGATAATAGTTTTAGATGAGATTGATGCGTTGATAAAAGCTCGCGGTGATACGCTTCTTTACGAGTTAACAAGAATCAACGAAACATTACGAAACAGCAAGGTTTCCCTCATCGGCATATCCAACGATCTTCGACTCAAGGAATTTCTTGATCCCCGTGTCTTAAGCTCGTTAAGCGAAGAAGAAATCGTCTTCAGACCATATGATGCAAGCGAGCTGAAAAACATCCTCTCCGAACGTGCCAAACTGGCTTTTCAAGAAGGGGCTCTATCCGATGGGGCTCTCAGTCTCTGCTCTGCGCTGGCTGCCGCAGAACATGGAGATGCTAGGAGGGCTCTTGACCTGCTGCGTGTGGCTGGCGAAGTTGCTGAACGGAAAGGCGCCAGCGTTGTTGTTGAGGAGGATATTCGTGAGGCTGAAAAACACATTGAACATAATCGTGTTACAGAGGCTCTGCAAAACCTCACCTTGCACTCGAAGCTTGTTGTCCTAAGCGTTTTCCACCTGAACAAGGCCAAGGTGCACAAGGCAGTCACGGGTGAAATTTATGAAGTTTACAGTGAGCTCTGTGGAGAGCTAGGTGTTACTCCTTTGACGCAGAGGCGCGTAAGCACATTGTTTAAATGAATTAGATTCTATAGGGCTGCTGAATGCACAAGTCATAAGCATGGGAAGGTATGGACGGACAAAAAAAATTCGATTAGCGGTTGCGCGTACACTTATTAAAGAAGTTTTCACTGACAACAGATTTGGACGTTTGATCAATTATGAGCCTAAATGCCTTTCAAAAGATGTCCGTGGTAGGAGTTGAAGATGGGAGCTTCCAAAAAGGCATAGTAGAAAAGGCTCTTCTCGCAGCAGTTTTGCTTGAAGGGTTGAAAATTAAAAAAGTAAAAATCACAAAAATATGCGTTGATGGTTTAGACGCAACAGAAAAGCTTAGCAGAATTTTAAATAAATGGAAATTCGACGCGGTTATGCTCGCCGGCGTATCCTTCGCAGGATTCAACATTATTGATCCAACAGCTATTTATAGGAAATCTAAGAGACCAATAGTTGTCATATCACGGACAAAACCCGATAACAAAGCTGTAAAACGAGCCCTTCAAAGACACTTCGAGGATTGGGTGGATCGTTGGGGTGTTTTTGAAAAGCTAGGCGAGATTCATGAGACTACTACCTTATCTGCTCAGTCGCCTGTTTACTTTGAAGTCATAGGCGCAAAGGCTAAATGGGCCGCGAAATTCATTAAGGCCTTCTCTGTTTGCGGCAGAATTCCAGAGCCAGTGCGCATCGCAAGGCTGATTGCAAGAGGGCTCTCTTAACTGAACGGGATAGTCATAACCTCTAAGGTTTGAAGGTTTACTACGGGAACCTTCCCAGGCGTCGGAACGAATCCGAGTCTTCTCATGTACTCTGTCTGCTCCTGCCACGCGCCCGAATTTATAATCAAAACTCCTCTGTAGTTTGAGTAGCCCAATACGTGCACGTGTCCTGCGTGGAAGATTTCTGGGACTCTTTCTATGACGAGAAAATCTCGATTTTCAGGGGATAAAGGCGTTTTTCCGCCATATAATGGTGCTAAATGTCTGCTCTGCAAAAGCAACGTCATCGCCTTTTCTGGGTGCTCATACTCTATGCCGGGAACCGTGGATACTAAATCGTCTAAACTTCGCCCGTGATACATTAATACCTCAACACCGTGAATGTTTAAGGTGCAAGGGTTTCCAAAAGAATAGATTTGTCTTGCTTCTTCTAATGGTTCTAGGAAATCATTTGGTATGGCTGGTTGGGGTAACGCTTTTCTTGTAGCGTCATGGTTTCCAGGTATAACTATGACCTCTATATAATCCGGTATCTGTTCAATGTACTGGGCAGCTAACCTGTATTGTTCGTAAATATCCTTAATTTCTAACTCATTTATCTGGTTTGGATAGACTCCTATTCCATCCACAATGTCTCCAGCTATTAAGACGTATTTAACATGACTTGCTATCTCTTTCATTCTCTCGTTTCCGTATTTACCGTTAAGCCACAGTACGAAACGGTTAAAGGCGTCCCTTTGGAACTTTGCACTGCCCACGTGCATGTCAGAAGTTAAAACCGCGTAAACTGGTACAGCGGCTTTGTGTTGGGGTCTTGGAGCTACATCAGGTAGGATGATGTCTTCCACTATCAGAAGGTTGCTTCTGGTTTTCCTAACACTTAGACAAATAACTTGGTCGGGTAAAAGTAATTGTGCCTTCTTAAAGAGTTCTTGAGGGGAGTTTCGAGGTACAAGCACCGTGGCGTTTGCTTGGAAATCTTCAACAGTTAACAATATCCTTTGTTTCGATTCCCTCTTATCCGTTATCATTCCAATTATTTTGAGTCTCGTGTTCGCGGGAGCCTTAAGAGCTTCTAAAATCGAAGTTGCACTTTTAACATCTATCCTTTGTCTCAGAAGCCTTTCGATACGCTTGAATCTGTCTCTAAAATATTCCAGGTAATCTTCAATAGTTCCACTTGACGTTAACTTATCAGCCGGATTTTCAACTACCTTAATTTTTGATTCAAAGTTCTTAGCATATGGATGAAAAACTTTTTTCGATGTTATCTGCGTTAACACCGTTGCTTCTTTGGGTTTTTCCTCTGTTAATTGCGCGCCTATCTCTTTCGCTGGCTCAGGTTTTTTTATCAACTCTTCTAAGAGGGGTCTGCCAATGAACAATGGTTTTTCTTCTGCCTCTTCTATCTTCCTTATCGCCTTACTTACTATCTCTGTTGGATCTTCCGTGATAGCGATTGAACTCAAAAATTCAAAAGCTTCCTTATCAAGCTGGTATCCAGCTGAAATCGTTAGCCTCACAGCTTTCTGCAGTTTTTCCATTTCACTCATATTCTTAGAGTCCTCCAGTCTTGCCTTTTAGGAACTATTATGTAGCCTTCCTCTTCGTCTCCCCATGCTTCTGTTCGGTTTTGCGTGTAGAGATAGGCTGTTAAAGCAGCGGTTATGGCGTCAATTTCATGGCTTGTTAATGTTCGCACTTCGGTATCTCCTTCTAAACCTATGTTCGTTAGGACTGTTTGAATTTTTCTCCAGTCTTTTATCGGCATGCTTAATGCTTTACGGGTTGATGTTGGATGAACTTCTATTACTCTGTATCCCTTCTTCACAATTTGTTCGGTTAGTTTCTCCGCCCTTATCGTAAGCTTTTTCATCGCTGGAAGAACCGGCGGAAAAACGCGGTAACCATGCCTTATCATTTCTTTATCCGCCTTTCTGAGCGTGCCTTTCCTAGGAAGGTGGAGCGGTGCGTCTATTGCTATAATTGAAGGCTTGCTGTGGCTGATTCTTTCCAGAATTTCATAGTCAGAGTGAAGCAAGCTTGTAATTACCCTCTTGTTTTTCCAAAGAGCCCATCCCGTTGGATTTTCAGGTTTTCCAGCTAAGTCTATACCGATTATAACTTTGCTTTTCAATTTTAACACTTACGTTTAAATTTATATATTCATGTTTTATTTAGATGTGTTAAGATTAGAGGTGGTTTGATGGGTGAACTGCGCAAGGTTCAACGCACTCCGAGCGGCACATTCTTTGTTTGCCTGCCCAAACCTTGGGCTGAAAGATACGGTTTGAAGAGGGGCTCCGTTGTCGCCCTTAATGAAACTAGCAATGGTAAACTTCTCATAGACCCGGAATACACTACTGCGCCTTCCCCCCGCACTATAACCTTGAAACCTGGGCCATATTTAGGTCGTGAGGTAGTCGGGAAATATTTGTTGGGTTTCGACATCATCCGTATAGAGGCAAAGGACCGTATTAGCTTTGAGGTGCGGGACGCTGTTAAGAGAGCTGTCCGTTCTCTCGTGGGGTTGGAGATTGTTGAGGAAGATTATTCAAGTATTGTTTTACAGTGCTTGTTGGAGCCTTCAAGTTTTCCGCCGGAAAAGATACTTCGAAGAGGGTATTCTATTGCCAGTGGTATGCACCGTGATGTTGTCAACGCTTTAGTCGATGGGGATGTTCATTTAGCCAAGAGCGTTATAGCTCGTGACGATGAGGTTAACAGGCTTTACTTCCTTTTGGTTCGTATTCTGCGCACTGTGATTCAAAATCCAAGTTTAAGCGAGAAACTAGCTGTCCGTCCTATTGAATGCTTGGATTACCGTTTAGCGGCAAGCCTCGTTGAGGCAATAGGTGATGAATGTACACGAGTTGCCTTGAAAGTGGTGGAGTTGAAAGGTTTGAAGATGGATAAGAACTTAAAGAAGCTGTTTGTTGACTTTCACTTGAAATGCTTCGAGGCTCATGAAAAGGCTTTAAAAGCGTTCCTTAATGGTGACATAGAATTAGCTGAACAGGTTCGAGGTATGCGAGAGAAGGTTGAAAAGGTGTTTTCTGACATTGAAAAAGTTGCTAAGGCACAACCGTTAGAGGTTGTACCACATATTCTGGCTGCGGCAGCAACATTAAAGCAGATTTACGAGCACAGTATTGACATCTCAGACCTTGTGATGCCTAAACAACTGTGACAACGGTGAAAACCTTTGAACCATACAATTCCTAAAGAAAAACAATACCACATTGCATGTAAAAAAGGCGATTTAGCCGATTATTTGCTTGTTCCCGGCGATCCGGACCGTGTGAAGAAGATTGCTGAGTTCTGGGATTCTGCCAGAGAAATTTCGTGTCATCGGGAGTTTCATAGCTTTACGGGTGAATACAAAGGTGTTCCCATTTCAGCGCTGTCAAGCGGTATTGGGCCAGCTTGTATGGCTATTGTTGTTAACGAAGCACGTAACGTAGGGGTGCATACGTTTATTCGTGTTGGGAGCACTGGTGCAATACAGGAAGATATCAACTGCGGCGATCTAATTATCTCATCAGCTGCTGTTCGCCTTGATTATACGAGCAACTGTTACGTTATACCGGAGTATCCCGCCGTAGCTAGCTACGAAGTTTTGTTAGCTCTGATTGAGGCTGCGGAAAAACTGAAAATCAACAATTACCATGTGGGTGTGACAGCTACGACGGCGGATTTTTATGCTGGACAAAACAGGTTCACAGCGAAAGCTTCTGCTCGCTCTACGGAAAACTTAACTTCGATGCTGCAAAAAGCCGGAGTGTTAAACTTTGAGATGGAAACGGCGACTCTGTTCACTTTGGCAACACTTTATGGATTAAGGGCAGGTTCCATATGTGCTGTTTACGCTAACAGATGCAAAAACGAGTTTAAACCTGGAGCAGGAGAGGAAAAAGCCATAAAAATAGCAAACGAAGCCGTGAAAATCCAGCCGTGAAAATCCTCTGCGAATGGGACAAACGAAAAAAGGAAAAGAAAAAGAAATGGCTTTTCCCATCGCTTTTAACTTTAAGATGAAAACTCTTTTAGAAAGAGAAGCCCTCTCTTATTTTGCCGGGGTGGCGGAGTGGTTAACGCGCTGGCCTCGAGACCTTTGACAGCTAAAAGGGGCTTAGACAAGTAAGCCAGTGGGCCTTTGGGCTCGCAGGGGTTCGAATCCCCTCCCCGGCGCTAGATATACTATACACTTAAAATCGATTTAGGTATAGATGTTGAAGCTTAGTTATTCTTCTTTTATGGCTTCTAGAATGCTCATCACGTTCCACAATTTTACCCGTGTATAGGGTGGCATGTTTGGGTCTTGCAGGATTTCATCCAGAATCGATATGGCGTTTGAAGCTCTCACGGCTGGCGTGTACTCTGTTGTCTGTAAAGCCTCCATTGAGTTTTTCGCAGCTCTTCTGATGTTCCGCGGTGTGGTTGTGTCTTCGGAGACTTCACCAAGCACCGCCATGGCTTGCTTTATTCTCTCTTCATACTCTTGAAGCTTCTTTTTCCTTACCATAAACTGCCACCTCAAATATAAGATAGCAATAATCAAGTTATATAGGCTTTAACATTAATTTATTTTGAGGTTTTAAAATTTGTCGCAAGGAAAACCGGAAGAACAACACATTAAGAGAATGGCTGATCTGCTACGACAGGGGGCAACCCTAACAAATTTGGCTTGTCCAGTTTGTGCATCACCACTCTTCAGACTGAAAAACGGAGATTTGTGGTGTGCAAAGTGTGAAAAGAAAGTCATAGTGGTCAAAGAAGGTGAGGAACCGACGAAAATAACCAGAACCATGGTTCTCAACAAGCTTGAGGCTACGCTTATAACAAAAATTCAGGAGATACAAAACAGAATGGAAAATGAAGAGAACGCTGAAGAACTAAGGAAACTAGGCAACACGTTGTCAGGGTTATTAGAAAACCTTGAAAAAATAAGGAAAGTCAAAAGAACCTAACGGAAGACAAACGTAATGCTTGGAGTTTACGAGAATTTTCCAGCAAGCATCCATGAAAAGGCATACTTTACCGCTTACATCTCAAACAAAACGCTGCAAAAAGCCTTAACACAAACCCTCTATAACCTAAACAACGAGACGTTCAAACTGGAGGAAATCACAAATCCATCAGTGCCTCAATGCACAGCTATTTTTGAATTTGGAATAGCTGAAGAAGCAAACTTTAACTATCTAGACATGGAAGAAACGAGGAGAATATTAAAAATTGTCCATAAAAAACCCTTTAGAATTATGGACTTCTTCTGCGCCCTACGCTATTACAAAGTGCAAGACGGGGAAAAAGCTCCGTTAAAATTTGATTATTACATGATTCGCTTCATTTTCGGAAAAAATTCAATGGAAATACGAGTTTTCCATGAAAGAGGACCGAGACACACTTCACCAAAAGACATTATTAGTTTTATTGTCGCAAAGATCAACGAAAGGCTTCCGAGAAGAAA
Organism: Candidatus Bathyarchaeota archaeon; assembly: GCA_003601785.1. Lineage (GTDB taxonomy): Archaea > Thermoproteota > Bathyarchaeia > Bathyarchaeales > Bathycorpusculaceae > PIYA01. Next base: position 1,952 of record PIYA01000065.1, on the reverse strand, counting down.
GGTAAAGCCTCTTCACTTTTCTTGATAGCGCTACTTTAAGGCTTTCAAAACAAGGTTAAAGATGTCCTTTGCAACTTCTTCTTTAGACTTGTTTCCGTCAACTCTCACAAGCTTTCCATCCTTGACAAGTTTTTCATAAACTTCTCGAACTTTTCGTTGAATTGCTAACTTTTCCATGACCGATTTTTTACGCTGCAGTCTTTGAAGCACAATTTCTGGTTTAACGTCAAGGAATATCGCTAAATTCGGGGGAATTGCATGCTTATTTAGCTCTTTAATCCATTTTAAATCAAGTCCAGCGGCTCCTTGGTAAGCTAGAGAAGAGTAGATGTACCTGTCTGAAACCACCATTTTTCCTTCATTCAAAGCGGGAACTATTTCTTTCTCTACATGCTCAAAACGGTCTGCAGCGAAGAGCAAGGCTTCAACTATAACGGAGCCACGCTTCTCGCCGTGCAAATAGTATTTTTTAATAAATTTTCCAATCTTTCCACGAGTTGGTTCAGCTGTGTAAAAAGCGTCAAACCCTTTTTCACACAGTTTTCTCACAAGCAGCTTTGCCTGAGTTGTTTTCCCACAACCATCCAAGCCTTCAATGCAGATGAAAAATCCTTTTCTCTTCATATTTTCCCAGCTCTTCGAGTGATAGTTTGAACATTAGGCATTATAAGGTGAATGTATTAATAATTTGTTAAATGAACAGAGGGAATGTCAATGTCTAGACTGGATTATTGGGGTGAGATTAAAGACCCTGTTCACGGATACGTCTACATAACCGAAGTAGAGAAGGAAATTATTGATTCTTATCCTGTTCAAAGGCTGCGTAGGCTTCGTCAGTTAGCAGGCGCAGAATACGTTTATCCAGGAGCGAACCACACAAGGTTTGAACATTCCGTTGGTGTCATGTATCTAGCGGGAAAAGTCACTGAAAACCCCAACATTTCAAGGCTTCTAGACGATGAAGAAGTTGAACTCCTCAGACTTGCGGCTTTGCTTCATGATGTGGGACATGGCCCATTCTCGCATATTTTTGAACACTTGCTGGTTAAAGAGCTTGGTAAGACTCATGAGGATATGACCGTGTGGATTGTTCAAAACAGCGAATTAAAAGACCTGCTTAACAAGATCGGTTATGATCCTGAAGTGGTTGGAAAACTGGCGGTGGGTGTTCTCCACAAGTCTGGAAAGAGTTTTCTAGATCAGATAATAACCAGCTCCATTGATGTTGACAAGCTAGATTTTGTTGTGCGGGACACTTATCACACGGGGGCGGAATACGGTTACATAGATGTTTTCCGTCTGATTCACACTCTGGATGTTCTCGGCGAGGACTTAGCCGTAGACTTGGGGGCTCTCTCAGCCTTGGAATCCTTTCTGATAGCCCGTATGGAATCCTTCAAGAGCATATACTTTCACCGTGTCGGAAGGGCGGCTCAAATAATGCTTGCAACTGCCATGGAAAAGGCCAACGAAGATTTAGGATTGACGAGCTTCAAAACTCCTGAGGAATACTTAGCCATGGACGACTATACGGTTTGGTCAATGCTGAAAAACTGTGAAAAATCAAGGGGGGTCATAGAAAATCTTGAAAGAAGAAGGATGCTGAAGTGTGCTTATGAAAGGACATTCTACGAAAAAGACACAATGGTTTCTAACATTTTCAGCCGCGAAGCCTATAGAAAACAGTTGCAGGCGGATATAGCAAAAGAAGCTGACGTTCCAACGGAAGCCGTGATAATTGATGTGCCTACGGTTCCATCCGTTCCATATCATCATTCTGTTTTGATGGAGCCTATGGAAATTCCCGTGTTCTACAAGACGAAAGAGGGAGAGAAGATTCCAAGGCGGTTAAGCGAAATCTCAAAAATCTTTGATGTGCTTAAGGGTTTTATGAACATTTTAAGGGTTTACACAGATGAGGAAAACCGTGAAAGAGTCAGCGTTGCAGCGTC
>PIYA01000006.1 GCA_003601785.1 Candidatus Bathyarchaeota archaeon | reverse complement strand
AAGGGTGAAATTGTCGTTGCGTCGGAAATTTACTTATGCCAGCGCTGGCGTGGATAGAGAGCTGAGAGCTGAGTCTAAAAAAGCTTTAAAGGTTTTGAGAGAAACCTACAAGTTCAGTCGTTACGGCGAGATTTTTCAACTACCCTACGGGAATATTTTCCCTTTCCGAGAAAACCTTTACCTAGATTTTGTTATCGAGGGGGTAGGCACTAAAGTTCTTGTCGCACAGCTGGCTGAAAAATACGACACTATCGGAATTGGGAATTGACGGTGTAGCCATGGCTGTTAATGATGTTATACGTTCAGGTGCTAGACCGCTGGCGGTTGCTGATAACATTCACGCGCAGATATCAGATCCCGCGTTGGTTAGGGAGTGGATGAAGGGGATAGTTAAGGGTGCAACGGAAGCCGAATGCGTAGTGCCGAGTGGTGAAATAGGCGACGTAGCGGAGTTAATTAAGGGCTTGGTGAAAGGAAAAGGTTTTGACATGGTTTTCGCTTCGATTGGAGAGGTTTCAAAGGAAAAGGTAATCACTGGGAGAGACATAAAACCGGGCGATGTAATTATAGGCTTGCGCAGTTCTGGAATTCACAGCAACGGTGTATCGCTTGCGAGGAGAATTCTGTTCAAAAGATGGGATGGAAAATATGATCCTTATGACGTACCGGAAGGGCTGGATAGAGAAGTGGTTTATGAGGTTTTGGAACCCACGAGAATTTATGTTAAGCCGCTCTTGAGAGTTGCGGAGGAGGTTGAAGTGAAGGCTGCTGTGCACATAACTGGTGATGCGTATTTAAAGTTTGACCGTTTAACAAGGTTTTCGGAGAACATAGGTTTCGAGTTTGACAATTTTAAGCCTCAGCCCATTTTTGGTTTGATTCAGAGAACAGCGTCTGAACTTGGTGGAGTGATAACGGATGAGGAGATGTTCAAAACTTTTAACATGGGATGGGGATTCGCCGTAATAGTGAATGAAAACGACGAGGATGAGGCAGTGGAGGTTGTAGAGAAAAACGGGGTTCAAGCTGAACAAATAGGACGGGTAACGGAGAGCAAAGGCATCAGAATATTCTACAAGGACAAGAAAATTATTTTGAAATAACTTTTGCTTTATAATTGATGAAAGCGTTTAAATCTTTTAGAATTCAAACTTAGCCTATGAGATACCGCTTAAGAATAGAAGTTAGTTTAAAACCTGGACATAGCGATCCTGAAGGTGAGACCACAGCACGTCTGTTGAAAGAGCTGGGTTATAAGGTTGAAAGGGTAAACGTCAGCAAAGTCTACAGGGTGCTTTTAGAGACTGAAACAAGAGAAGAAGCTGAAGAGAAGGCTGAGGAGATGTGTAAGAGGCTTCTGGCGAACCCAACGAAGGACAATTATATGATAGTGATCGAGGAAGAGAGATGACTGCGAGGCTTTTTATCCGCAGGAAAACGTCTTTTCCACTGTTTGAGGTGAACTTGCTGGAGGCGACTGATGAGCAGCTTCTTGAGATAAGCAGAGAGATGGGTTTAGGCTTAAATGTGCAAGAGATGACGGCTGTTCGAGAGTATTTTAGGAGTAGAGGGCGAAATCCGACAGATGTGGAGCTTCAAACGATTGGGCAGACGTGGTCTGAACACTGTTTTCACAAAACCTTCAAAGGTAAAATAAAATTTAACGGAAAAACAATTGACAGCCTCTTTAAGACCTATATTAGAAAAGCCACGGCGGAAATCAATCCAAATTGGTGCTTCTCGGTTTTCGAAGATAACGCTGGAATAGTGAAGTTTGATGAAAAATATGGAATAGCGATTAAGGTTGAAACCCACAATCACCCATCAGCCGTCGAACCTTTCGGCGGTGCAGCCACAGGAGTCGGCGGAGTAATCCGTGATGTGTTAGGGGTCTGGGCTGATCCAGTTGCGTGTACAGATGTACTGGGTTTCGGTCCCTTGAATTATGATTATGAGAAGCTGCCGTCGGGTGTTAAGCATCCGAAGTATGTGTATATGGGTGTGGTGGCTGGAATCGGAAGCTATGGGAACAACATGGGAATTCCCACAGTGAACGGAGCCATATATTTCGACGAGAGTTACGTTGGAAACGTTGTTGTTTACTGCGGATGTGTAGGGTTGCTTCCGCTGGAAAAGTTTAGGAGAAACGCAAAACCCGGTGACATCATAGTTTTGGCTGGAGGAAAGACGGGGAGAGACGGTATTCACGGTGTAACCTTCGCGTCGGCAGAGCTAACAGAGAAGTCTGAAGAGGTTTCCAGACCAGCGGTTCAGATAGCAAACCCCATTGAAGAGGAGAAACTGAAGAGAGGAATAATCAAAATCAGAGACTTGGAGCTTGCGTCTGCGATAACAGATTTGGGAGGTGGAGGCTTGTCATCGGCGGTTGGAGAGACAGCCAAGAGATTTAACTGCGGCGCCGTCGTTGAGCTTGAAAAGGTTCCTTTAAAATATCCTGGTTTGGCTCCCTGGGAAATTTACATCTCAGAATCCCAAGAAAGAATGCTCTTATCCGTTCCTCCTGAAAACCTCAAGCGTGTTTTAGAGATTTTTGAGGGAGAAGACGTTGAAGCTACGGTTATTGGAAGGTACACAGATGATAAAATTTTAAGAATTTACTATCAAGGCGAGAAAGTTGCAGAGTTGGAAATCTCCTTCTTGTTCAAACCGCCTAAGACTTTGAAAATCGCTAAGTACAAACCAGCAGAATTTGAGGAGCCATCGTTTCCGGAACCAAGCGATCTAACCGAAACACTGCTGAAGCTTATGGCTTCACCGAACATCGCAAGTAAGGAAAGTGTCATACGCACATACGACCACGAGGTGAAAGGAAACACCGTGCTGAAGCCTTTGCAAGGGGAAAACGCTGGTCCAAATGATGCAGCGATAATCAAGCCCTTGGAAGACTCATGGAAAGGCATTGCGGTTTCATGCGGGATGAACCCCAGCTACGGAAAGATTGACAGTTATTGGATGGCTGCCTCAGCGATAGATGAAGCCATAAGGAACAACGTGGCTGTCGGTGGTAGAAGAATAGCCTTGCTTGACAATTTCACTTGGGGCAACCCTGAAAAACCGGAAAGACTGGGCAGTCTTGTGAGAGCTTGCGAAGCTTGCTATGATTTCGCAAAAACCTTTGACACACCGTTCATTTCGGGGAAGGACAGCCTTTACAACGAATCACCCCTTGGACCGGTTACACCGACGCTTTTAATCACAGCCTTAGGCATAGTTCCAGATGTTCGTTCAGCTGTTTCCATGGATGTTAAAGCTCCAGGGGACACAATTTACATTGTTGGAAAGACCTTTCAGGAGTTGGGTGGCTCAGAGTACTACAAACTGAACGGGTTAATCGGAAAAACGGTGCCAAAGGTTAGAGGCGACCAAGCCAAGGAAACTTTCAAGGCTGTCACAGAGGCGATAGATCTAGGCTTGATTAAGGCTTGCCACGACTTGTCTGAAGGTGGCTTAGGCGTGGCTGCCGCGGAGATGGCTTTCGCAGGCGGTTATGGAATGAAGCTTGACTTGCGAAGGGTTCCGCGGGAAAATTTGAGTCGCAACGATTTTGTTCTTTTCTCAGAGTCTAACAGTCGTTTTCTGGTGGAGGTTTCAGAGAAAGCAAGAGAGGAATTTGAGAAGCTTATGGAAGGCAGAGTCTACGCTGCTATAGGCGAGGTTGCAAAGGTTCCACGGCTAATAATCCGTGGATTAAAAGGGGAAATCGTTGTAGACGCCTTGCTCAGCGACTTGTTGCAAAGCTGGAAACAAACGTTAAGCAAGGGGGCTTAAAGGTGAAAAGAGAAGAAATAAAAGTCTGCATTTTACGGGTGGGTGGAACGAACTGCGACGCTGAGACAAGACGCGCCTTTCAAGAGCTAGGGGTTCAAGCCGAGGTAGTTCACGTGAACGATGTGGTGAAACGTAGAAGCCTTCTTGAATTCAACGCTTTGGTTTTTCCAGGCGGCTTCTCCTATGGTGATTATGTGCGAGCCGGAGCCATATGGGCTAAATGGATGCTAGCCAAACTAGGCGGAGAGCTGAAAACCTTCGTTGAGGAAAACCGTCCGATTCTAGGGATATGTAACGGTTTCCAAGTGCTCGTTGAGACTGGTTTGTTGCCAGGTTTTGACGGAATAAGCCCCTATCCAGAGGCAGCCCTAGCCACGAACCTTCCACCCGGATACAATTGCCGATGGGTTTACTTGAGACATGAAAACAACGGAAAATGCGTTTTCACAAGGAAAATTCCCAAGGGAAAGGTTTTGCGGATGCCAGTTGCACATTCGGAAGGAAGGTTCATGTTTGCGAAGGAAAAGGAAAAACGATTGCTGGAGAGACTTTACGAGAACGACCAGCTTGTCTTCAGATACTGCCACAGAAACGGTGATTACGCGAATGGAAGTTTTCCAACGAATCCGAACGGCTCCTTCCACGACATAGCTGGCATATGCAATCCGGAAGGAACGATATTCGGTTTGATGCCGCATCCGGAGAGAGCCTTCTACTGGTGGCAGCAGCCAGACTGGACCAGACAACAGTGGATGCCGCAGTATGGTGATGGAAAACTGATTTTTGAAAGCTTAATCGATTATTTAATCGAGAAGTTTTAGGTCTTTGATGTAGGGAAGTCCCGTCCGCGCTCCCATCTTCATTATGCATTTTGAAGCGACAAAATTGCCTATTCTGCCGCAATCATAAAGATTTTTGCTTTTGATTAAACCGTAAAGGAAACCTGCACAGAAGGCGTCGCCGGCACCTGTCGTGTCCACAACGTTTACTTTAAAGGCTTCTATGTGGTGGTTTTCTTTACCGTCTGTCACGTAGCATCCTTTGCTGCCTAGCTTAACAGCGACTATTTTTACGCCTTTTTCAAGTAGAAGCTCAGCGTTCTTTTTGTAATCGGTTTTTCCTGTTAAGATTTCAAGTTCCTTAGCGTTGGGCATTGCAACAAAAGTCTTGGTTAGGATTGGTTCCAACGCTTTCAAACCTTTTCTTGCGTACAGCTCTCCCATGTCTAAGCTTATCTTCACGTTTTCCGGAAGTATCTCCACAAGTTTTTTCTGTGCTTGGAATGGTTTATCTCCAACAAAAGATGTTAGGTGTAAAAATTTTGTCTGAAAAGCGTATTCCTTGCTTATTTCTTCAAGTTCCAGCGTGTCGTTCACGCCTGGGTCAACGTATAACGCTCTTTCACCTTTTAAGTCTACGAAGCCCATGACTGTTCCGCTTCTCCCTTGTTTTGTGATTATTATACCTTTTGTGTCAACTCCTTCTCTGCGGAAGTCTTTAAGCAGCAGCTTGCCTTCTCTGTCGTTGGCTACCTTTCCTATAAAACCCACTTTGCAGCCGAGTCTTGCCAAGCCTACTATGGTGTTGGCTGCTGAGCCGCCACATGCTTCCTCAAAGCCTGTTACGAAGCTTTCCTCTTCCACCCTAGCGATTCTATTAACCTTGAAGAGTTTGTCGACGTTTAAGGCGCCGAATCCTACTACGTCGAAGCTGGTCATGGGAACAGCTCGCGTAAGTAAATCTTGTATGGACCGAGTTTACCACCGTAGTTTCCGGCTGAAACCTTCACAACATCTTTAACGTCTAGAACAGCCTTTATTCCAGCTTTCATGGCTTTTTTCACGGCTTGCATCGAGAACCCGTTAATCACTATTTCTGGGATGTAATTCACGCCTCTCGGAACCTTTGATTTCTTGCCGAGCTTCCGCCTCAAGGAAGGACAGTACGGATGGTTTGTTGTGGGTCCTATCCACGGATAACGGGTTTCAGGTTTTGAGCCTGCTGAGCAGACATCAAAGGGTGTTATGACCCCTTCAACTTTGCTTATCGCATTTAACGCTTTTTCTCCAGCCTCCTTCACGGCTTCTTTTGTTTTGCAGAACATCCAGAAGTTTGCACCCATCACGCCGTGGGCGTAGCCTATGTAACGCTCAATTATGAAATCTGGAACCATTATGGGTACGATGATAACCGTGCGCTTGAAACGTTTTTCAACCCATTCGTAACCGTCTCCACAGTGTCCAACACGTTCCATCATGTCCATTTTTCCTTCAGCGTTCTGCAGAGCATCAAAAACAGCCGTGAAAGGCTTAACCAAGATGTCTTGGCGAATTCTGTAGGAGAGCTCAACCATGAATTTTCTCACGGAGTCTGAAAACGGTTTCCGCGGGTCTATTCCACCCCAAAACTGCAGGATTGCACCTTTCCTCTTGTCTGGAGTCTCCCTCTCACTCAACCATCGTTCTATTCCACCTTCAATTCGACCTATAACTATAGACGGGGTTGCCGTGGCATCTTCCGCAGCGTTCCGCAGTGTTTTCTCATCGTCGGCGGTGACTATTACACGGGTGAATATTCCTTCGAATGCTTCTGCATAGGTGTCATCTATTTTTTCGGTTTTCTTAACCATTATCCTAATTCTCCTATGGCTTTTCCCCTAACTTTTTTTCTAAATTTGGTGCTTTCTTCGGCTAGAAATTCCATATTTTTACTTGTAACTATTTTAACTTTGGGCAAGCTTTTCGGGTGTAGCTTGAAGAGACGATTTAGCAGCGCTGGGTTGACGAAGCTTTTCATTAAGGTTTCACGATTCCAATTTTTCACCAACTGTAGAGTTTGTTGTTTCCCGAATCTGCTGAAAACATCTGCAATTATCACCGTTGGAAGACTGCTTTCCGATAAAACCGCGATTTCAGCGTTTTTCACGGCGTATTGATTGCCGTTGAAGGAGACGGTTAAGCCGCCGTTTTCCCTAACAAGTCGAAAGGCTTCCAAGTCGGTTATGCTGTCGCCAACGTACATGACATCTGTTAAGTTTACGCTCAACCGTTCAGCCACGTTCTTTACTGCCTCGGCTTTTTCTCCGCCGCCCACAGGGTTAACTTCAGAGAATATCTTTCCAATCTCCATTTGAGGTATCTCTTTCAGAAAAATTTCGTCTAACCTTCGGATTATCTCTTGGTCTTTACTTGAAAAATCTTTTATGGATTCCGCTTTCGGCGGAATTTTGATTATCGGCATCTCCGCGATTTCCTCTGCCAGTTCTCTCAGCACCGCCATTTCTTTTTCCGCAACCATGTATTTGTCTATGTTGACTTTTGTGCAGTATGTGTCCTCGTATGGAAAGTCTATGGTTTTGCATAGAGCCTTTATGTAATGTTCGTAGCTCGTGCTGACGATGAAAGCGTGAGCCACCTTTCTTACGTATCGCAGCGTTTCCTTTATGTTCTGAATTAAGACTAATGTTCTTGCTGAGAAATCACGCATTTTAGCGTCTGTAACACCGTAAGCCTTCAGGAAGGGCAGTATGAACTTTAAGGTGGTGCCCGCTTTATAGCCTGGTCTTTTTAAAACGTCCGCGAGGACATCATCATATTTGCTTATGACCGTGAAGATTTTGCCGCCTTTTGGGATGAAATGAGAGGTCAGTTCGAAAGCGTTGTCGTTTTTTGATATTGGTCCTTCACAGTCCGAGATGAAGACTCTCTTCACTTCTGACGCCGCCTAAGCTCTTCCATGTGCCTTACACTCTTGGTTATGTGCTCCTTTGAGGCTATGTCTGTTCTGTGCCACAATGCTCCTCCTCTGATTGCTTTTATGCCTTCCAGCGATGTCTGTCTAGCCTCTTCTATGCTCTCGCCTACGCCGACAACGCATACCGTCCTAGATTTGAGAGCGTAGGTTTCACTGTCACGTAATTCCATGGATGCTGGATAAACGCGGATTCTGTTGCCGTACTTTTCAGCTAGAGCGTAAGCCTCTTTCAAGTCTACTGGTTTGCCGATTTCATCTTTTCTGACGAGATGTGGAAAAGTGTTTATGTATCCACCGTAGTTCGGCGGCACCTTGTAAGTCACAACGGTAGCTGATTTCTCAAGTTCTACACGTGTTAAGTTTCCCTCTAAAATCTTGAAGCAAACGTCAACAAAATCATCTTTCAAAACAGGTAGAATGTTTTGGATTTCCGGGTCTCCCGGACGACTGTTGTTTTCAAGAATTTTCGGTCCTTCACTTGTGTGTATGAAAGCCACGTAGAATGGTATTCCCCTGAGACTTGTGTTGTCTGGTTTCCACTTCTCGAAGATTCTATTAACTATACTGATTTCTCTTGCTCTGTCAGCGTCGGTCATGAAAGGCAATACGTCACCAACGTCTTTGTAGGAACCCATGCCACCCGTGTTTGGTCCCTTATCGTTGTCAAAGGCTCTCTTGTAGTCTCTTGTTTCCGGTAAGGGAACTAGGTGTTTGCCGTCGCAAAAAGCTTGAAAGCTTGACTCCTCTCCCTCGATTTTCTCTTCTATTATTACAGCTCCGTACTGAAAGTTTGTGAGAAAATGTTCAAAAAGTTGTTCGCGCGTTTGGAAGTGGTCTCCCCAAACGCCTACGCCTTTTCCAGCCGCAGGCTTATCCGGTTTAACAACAGCCATGTTTTCAAGCTCGTCAAGCCAGCTGTAAACAGCCTTTTTCACTTCCCCCGTGGTTCTGTAATCTTTCGGATTGAAAATCTTAAAACGTGGATTCACCTCTGGCACTATCTCTTGGAAAAGAAGCCTCTGTTGAACCTTGCTTGCCTCTATAGCGTATTCCTTTGTCGGACAAATCATAGGTATCCCTGTTCTCTCTTCAACAAGATTGCGTAATCCGTTGATTATCGGTTTTTCCGGACCCACAAGACCGAAATCTATCCTATCCTTATTTTCCTCTGCAAACTTACATATTTCCTCTACGTTCAAGTCTGATACAACGACGTGTTTCACGGCTTTTTTCAGGTTGAAAGGGTTTCGTTGCTTGTCTGCAACATAAATTTCAACTTCGTAGTTTCGGCTTCTAGTTAAAGCGTCAACCATGGCTACGGCTCTCGCACCATAAGAAACAACGAGTACACCAACTTTTTCCATGTTTAACCCATCAGATTACAAGAATAACACGGTAAAACCTATTTATTTTGTCCCATCAAATGTTTGCTGCTTTCCCAACAGCTTCAGCTATCTCATAGAGCCTTCCCTTTTCCTCGTAGCCTTCTAAGAATCGCTTCTTCATCTCATCAGCTATCTTCTGCGCCAGAGGCGTGGGATACTTACAGGTTATACACCCCAAGCACAACTGGTCCTTCGTGAAGCCCGTTGCCCTTATGAAGCCTTCAATCGACTGATAACGGACGGCGTCTGCACCTATTATCTTCGCGATTTCCTCCGGAGTGTGCTTAGAACCTATCAGCTGACCATAAGTTGCCATGTCTATTCCATAGAAACATGGTCCAATTATCCGCGGAAAAGTTATGAACAAATAGACCTTTTTCGCCCCCATCTTTCGAAGCTTGCGCACTATAACTCTTGTTGTGTCGCCCCTCACTATGCTGTCTTCTGTTACTATGACCCGTTTTCCCTTGACTTTGGATGCTAAGATGTTTATTTTTCTGTCTATCGTTGAGTGGCGTTCTCTGTTGAGCAGAATGAAGGCTCTCTCGGTCACATAACGGTGTCTTCTCGACGCTCTCTCCCATCTTAATCCAGATTCTTCATGGACGCCTAAGGCTGGGTCGTCACCTGTCTCTGGCACGGATATTATTAGGTCTGCGTCTTTAACTATGTCAGGATTTTCTCTCACAAGATTTCTTCCGAATTCTTCACGGATTTCATAAACGTATTTGTCGTTGAAACGTGAGTCCGGTCTGGCGAAATACGCGAATTCAAAAGCGCAGAAAGCCTTTCTCTTACTTTTCACTATTCTTTCTCTTTTGAAACCGTTCTCTGAAACCGTTACAAACTCACCCGGTTCAAGCTCGAAGTCTCTTTCGAAACCGTTTATGTTTAACCCTACAGTTTCCGATGAAAACGCATAAATTGAACGGTCTTCGCTGTGTCCAGCGCATAGAGGTCTTATCCCATATGGGTCTTTGAAGGCGAAGAACTCACCGTCTTTTGTTATGCCTATAACAGAGAAGGCTCCTTCAATCTCTCGCATGCAGGTTTCGACGGCTGATGTTAAATCTTTACCTTTCAGAAGCTCGATTAGAAGCTTGTGACATATCAAATCTGCATCGCACTCGTAGGAAAATCCCGGGAATTCCTTTCGGATTTCTTTTTTAAGCTGAAAAGTGTTGACAACATTACCGTTAAACGAAACAGCCAATTTTAAACCGTTTTTTGAAGCGGTGACAGGCTGTGTTCCTTTTATCAGCGATTTTTCATCCGTTTTCCCAGACGTTGTATATCTGACGTTTCCTATGCCTAAGTATCCCGGTAAACGTCCAAACCACTCTTGAATCGCGTTCTTCTTTATTTTCGGAATCAGGTCTAGGTTTCTGTAGGTGTAAAATTCTCCATTATAATATGTTAGAAAACCGTGGGACTGGTGTCCCCTGTGGTTTTGAGCCCTTAAGCCCCAGTACACGTAGGGGAATACGTGTTGTTTTTTAAAGTTTACCGCGCCGAACACTCCGCACGCGATTTTTAACCGCTCTCCCATGCTCGGCAATAAAGAACTGGTTATTTATCAACTTTTATAACACTTTCAACTAAAAAGCATGTTCACTTACGAATCTGTGAAAAGCTACCTTACAACGCTTGACGTTACCGCCAGCTCTGCACCGCTAACCACGTGAATCCACCAGTTTAAAGGCTGGAAGGAATCGTTATAGTAGACTATCAGTCGCGCCACAGAGTCCGTTGCAGCGTCTTCCGGAACGTTTCCAGTCCATGTCAAAGTCTTTCTATGGCATGGTTTAAGAGTTAGGGTTTGTGGTTCTCCACTCCAAGTCCATGATTCACCCTCAAAGGCGATGTTGACGGACCATGTGCCTTCATGTTTTCCGTTGTTTTTGAAGGTTATCTTCACCGTGAATGTTTCACCTTGCGCCTTGTCAACAACACCACTGCCGCAAGCCAAAGCCAAAGGCTGCTCATTTGAGCCTAAAACCGCGAAGCCAACGCTTACTATTAAGGTAGCCGTTACGAGGGATGCTATTAACACTAACTTTTTCATCTTCTCCCTTCTCCTTTATAAAAAAGGAAACGGTGCGCTTTATCCGTTCTGTAGGATACTTCTATAAAATAGTTAGAGTTTAAAGCTCTCTTACGGTGTCAGTCTGAACTTGTCCCTTGGGAAAAGCGTGACTTCTCTTATGTTCTTTTTACCCGTGAGCATCATAGTAAGTCTCTCTAAGCCTATAGCCCACCCTGCATGTGGAGGCATTCCATAGTCAAAGGCTTGAAGGTGATAATAGAAGGATTCAGGGTTTAACCCTTGCTCTTTTAAACGTTTTATTAAAAGCTCTTTGTCAGCTATACGTGTTCCACCAGAGGCTAGCTCTATCCAACTCCACATCAGGTCGAAACCCTCACAGAGTTCTGGATTATCGTCTCGCGGTTTTATGTAGAAGGCTTTTGAATGAGTTGGCCAGTCAGTTATGAAATAGAAGTATGGATGTTTTTTCCCCAAGGTTCTAAAGGCTGGGGTAGGTATGTCTTCACCCCAAGGAATGTTGATGCCTTCCTTCTCCAACTCTTGCAATACAACTTCGTATTTTAAGCGTTGAAAGGGAACCTCGGGAACCTTCACTTCATGCTTTAATGTCGCCAGTTCTCTTCGACATTTCTCGTTGACAACCTTGCACATGTACTGTATGAGCTGTTCAAGCAAGCGCATCACGTCTTCAGCTGAAGCAAAGGCTTGTTCAATGTCTATCGAAACAAACTCACTTAGATGTCGCCTCGTATGAGACTCTTCAGCTCTGAAGAACGGCCCTATTTCGAAGACTTTTTCGAGGCTCATGACGAGTTCTTCCTTGTAAAGCTGCGGGCTTTGAGCCAGAAACGCTTTTTTATCAAAGTATTTAACTGGAAACAGTGCGGCTCCACCTTCGGTTGCTGACGCTATTATACGCGGAGTGTGAACCTCTACGAAGCCTCTTTCAAAGAGGAAATCTCGGATTGCCTGCACAGCTGTGTGCTGAATCTTAAAGGCTGCTATGTTCTCTTCTCGGCAAAGGTCTAAAGCTCGTGCGTCTAATCGAACATCTATGTTGGCTGGTGTTTTTCCCGTTATGTCTATCGGCAAACGTTGAGTGGCTGTGCTGAGGATTTTTATAGCCTTCGGTATAACTTCGATTCCTCTAGGCGTCATATCCGTCTTTTTCACTATGCCCTTCACGGCTATGCTGTACCGTCTCTGTAAAGCGTCAGACTTCGACAGCACTTCGTTTGTGACTTTTTTCCGCGGAACCGTTATCTGTACTGTTCCTTCCCTGTCCTGCAATATTATGAAGCGTATTCCACCCAAATCTCTTATCTCTTGAACCCAACCGAAAAGGGTAACCTCTTGACCATCCATCTCTGGTTTAACATCAACGGAGTAATGCGTTCTACGCCAATCACCCATGGAATTCAAACGCATAAATTCACACACTCAAATCAGTCTGTAAACTCCACACGCAACGTCATATTGCGAACTTTACGGGCAATCTCCTTTAAAGCTTTCACATTGAAAGGGGGATTTCTCCAACGCTTCTTACGCAGAATAACCCTCGTCTCTGTTGTTCCATCAGGCAGCCAGATAGTGTTTATGGTCACTATGCTTAAAGGAGCAAACAAATCCTCCAAAAATTTCCTATCGTCAACCCCGTACTCCAAAACGCGGATGCTCTTCCCAGTTTTTCCCTCTAGAGCCCTAATGATTTTTCCACCATAACTTAAGAGACGGGGGACATCACCCTTACCAACAATAATGGCTAAAGTTTTGTCAACATCCACAGCCTTATGAAAATAAACGTTTTGAAGAGAAGGATACTTATTCTCCAAAGATAATAGAAAACGGGCAACCTTCAAGTCTAGTTCACTCACCTCACCGGAATCAACTTTAGCTTGACACTTTGGACACAGCATTCCGGTTTTCAAGCAGAAGTTGCATAGTACAGTTTTCACCTAGAAGGTTACCTCCACAAATAAAGGAGGGGCGGCGGAGCTTTGAATTTTATGAGGATTGTCGCTGCTCAGCGTTCCATCGTTATTTCAATTGTGCTGACGTTGGTGGGCGTGCCACCCTCTTCTCTGGGTGCCACTTGCTCAGTTCCAATGCCGACCTTCTTAATTTTAACATCTGGTAGGAATCGGCGTCTTACAACCTCGACGACGTCAACGGCTCGGCTGATGGCTCTTCCTCTAGCCTTAACGTTTACCTCTTTTGCTCCGCCGTGAAAGAGGGTTATGCAAGCCAGCACGTAGTTCATTACTGGCTTTCTCCCGATCAACACTGAGTTGCTTTCAGACATTTGTACCGCCTCGCTCCTTGTTTTTCACTTTCTATGGCTTCATAACGATTTTTATCGATAAATAAATACGTTACGGTTTAAAGTTCTATTCCGATGAAAGCATACATTCAAGAAGATGTTTAAACCGTTACATTTTTTTCTAAATGCTTAAATAATCAACATTATTGTAAAGATTAAGCTTAACAAAACATTATTTGGAAGCGGAAAAATTGAAAGGAGAACTTACAAGACGTTCTACGCAACTGTTGCGAATGTTATATGAAAACGGCAAATCGACAACAACGTACTCCATACGTATGAAGCAAGGGGAACTGGCGAAAAAATTGGGGATAAGCAGACAAGCATTGAACGTTCACTTAAGAAAGCTGAGAAACCTAGGTTACGTGAGAACCGGTAGAGGCTTTCTAGACGTGACAGAAAAAGGGTTGAAAGCCCTTGGAATATCGTCAGCTCCAGCCTTCATATTCCTCAAGGTGTCACCACTCAAAAGAAGCGAAGCCTACGAGAAAATCAGAAAGCTCAAAATCCAAAAAGGCTTCAGAGTAGCGGGTGATGTTGACGCTGTTTTGATTGTTGAAGAGGAGAAACTTGACGAAGCCTTGACAGAGCTGTCTTCAATAGACGGTGTAAAAGACACAAAGTCTTACGTTGCGATAGAAGTGATAAAATAAAGTGGAGGATAAAACGTCGTGAAACTTTTCGAGTACGAAGCAAAAAGCATACTTGCAAGATACGGGGTTCCAACGCCGAAGGGTGGACTGGCAACCAACTCGAAGGAAGCATGGGAAATCGCATCCAAATTGAAGCCACCGTTCGCTGTCAAGGCGCAGGTTCTGGTTGCTGGAAGGGGAAAAGCCGGTGGAATACTGTTTGCAGAATCCTTATCAGAAGTGGAGAGAGCTGCTGAAAAGCTGTTAAGCATGCGTGTAAAGGATATACCCGTCCGTAAAGTGTGGATTGAGGAGAAAATAAGGATAAAAAGGGAATTGTATTTCGGCATAACAACCGACAGATTCAACAGAAGCTACGTTGCCATAGCATCGTCAGTTGGAGGGATGGAGATAGAGGAGATAGCTGAAAAAACACCGGAAAAACTCATAAAGTTCTTAATAAATCCCCAACACGGTTTCCGTTCATTCCACGCAAGGCAGATCGCAAGGAAAATGGGATACAGTGGCAGTCAGCTCTTAGAACTTGAAAAGATTTTCTTGGGCTTATACCGCGCTGGCGTAGACTACGACGCAGAACTGATCGAGATGAACCCGTTAACCGAAACCATCGATGGAAGATTTGTCGCGGCGGACGCACGTATAATAATGGATGACAACGCTTTATTCCGCCACCAAGAATTCAGAAAAAGGCTGTTAGAGGGTGAAAGCGAACTAGCTCCACAAGAATTGGAAGCCATAAAAAACGGTTTAGCCTACGTCAAACTGAACGGGAATATAGGCGTCATAGGTAACGGAGCGGGACTTGTGATGGCGACGCTTGACACAATCAAATACTACGGCGGTGAACCGGCAAACTTTCTAGACGTCGGTGGAGGAGCATCCTCAGAAAAAATAGCCGCAGCCCTCAAAATAGTGCTTTCAGACCCAAACGTGAAAGCGTTGTTCATAAACATTTTAGGAGGAATAACTCGTTGCGACGAAGTTGCAAGGGGAATCTTAGAAGCAAGAGAGAAAATGAGAGTGACTAAACCAACGGTTATAAGGCTCGTGGGAACAAACGAGGAGGAAGGGAAAAAAATCCTCAAGGAAGCTGGAATCCATGTGCTGGAAAGCATGGAGACGGCAGCACAGAAGGTTGTGGAAATCACCAGACAAGGATGAGATGAGGGAAATAAAATGCCTATAATAGTTAACAAAAACACAAAGGCAATAGTTCAAGGTATAACCGGGAAACAAGGAAGCTTCCATACAAAACTGATGCTTGAGTACGGAACAAAAATAGTTGCAGGCGTAACCCCTGGAAAAGGCAGAACAAGAATTCACAACGTTCCCGTTTACGACACAGTTGAGGAAGCCCTAGAAAAACACGAGGCTAACGCCTCAATAATCTTTGTTCCAGCCCCATTTGCAGCAGACGCAATCCTAGAAGCCTTGGAAAACGGAATAAAAACCATAGTGACAATAACGGAGCACATCCCAATAAAAGATGCAATCTCCGTAATGTCATACGCAAAACAGCAAGGGGCAACAATAATAGGGCCAAACACCCCGGGCATAATAAGTCCTGAAGAATGCAAACTTGGAATAATGCCTGCTCACATCTTCAGAAAAGGCAACGTGGGCATAATCTCGAGAAGCGGAACATTAACATATGAAATCGCAGCGAGCTTAACGAGAAACGGGTTAGGACAATCCACATGTCTAGGCTTAGGAGGAGATCCAATCACAGGCTTAAACTTTGTAGACGTGTTAAAGATGTTCAGAGAAGACCCTCAAACAGAAGCCGTTGTCCTAATAGGGGAAATCGGTGGAAACCTTGAGGAACTTGCAGCAGAATACATCACAAAAGAGAACTATCCGAAACCGGTGGCAGCATTCATAGCTGGACGCACGGCACCCCCCGGAAAAAGAATGGGACACGCCGGAGCAATAATCATGGGAAAAGCTGGAACCGCTGAAAGCAAAATTGAAGCGCTTAAAAACGCCGGTGTAGACGTGGCGGAGAAGCCGAGTGACATCGCAGGACTGTTGCTCAGAAAGCTGTCTTAGAAAAGTATATTTGTAAGTAAAATTATTGAATCTAGCTAAACGAAACGAGGAAAACCAAAATGCCAGTTATGGACCCCATTAAAAAAGCCATAGCTCAAAAACACAGGCTTTACATGAAAATCTGTAGGGAGTGTGGTGCAAGAAACGCTCCTAGCGCTGTTAAATGTAGAAAATGCCATAGTAAAAACCTACGATGGAAGAAAAGGGAACTAGTAAAGTAGTTTTGCAAGTTTAAAGTCTTTTTCAAGACTCTTTCGAATAGTCCAGCTTGTTTATGAAGCGAAAATTAAATATAATAAAAGTTCTAATAACCAAGGTTCGATTTTGAGGTGTAATCGATGCCCCGTAAGAAAAAGACAACAAAAACAACGAGGAAAAAGAAAGGGACAACGAAAAAAACAACAAAAAAGACAACAAAGAGGAAAAAGAAGAAATAGTCACGCTAACAATTTCGCTCCCCCGGTTTCCCTCCCTTCTTTTTCTTTGAACATTATTCTTCAAATTACAGAACATTAAGCAGGTTTTCAAGACTGAAAATTGTGTTTGCACAACCATTCTTTATCAAAGGAACAGCTTGACCGGGTATACCCATTTTTGCCAGTATTTCTCCACCCAACTTTATCTCCTCACCACACGCAACGCCTACAACACCCTCGTAACGTTTAGCCTTCAAAATTTTAGGAATACAGGAACCGCCAGGTATAATGTAAACGTCATAACCCTTCTTTTCAGCCGCAGTAACAGCCTTGTTGATTAAACAGTCAGGGGAGCAATGTGCACAAATATAGGATGGGATTTCAGGATCAAACTTCGCCTTGCAGCGGTTATCCATGTACTTTCTAGAGCAGTGAGGGAGAAAAAGCACCCTCTTGTTTGTCCGCACGAACTTATCTCTTTCAAGGAAGTTTCTGGCTTGTATATCTATGAGGTCTTCGAGGAGAACCACGGCATCTGACAAGTTGAGACCCGTCATCTCTTGAATTTTGAACTTCTTCACGATTTCAAGCGTTATCTTCCCGATTTTCTTGTGCAGCCCTTTCTGATAACCCACTTTAGTAATCTCGGTAAAGAAGAAGCGTGGAATCCTCGAAAGATCAAAGGTGAATTTGTATGGCATAAATTATACCATAACAGAGTAAACCTTTAAAGTTAACTGCACGTTTTATATAGCAAGTCTCTAAAATGCAAGGAGAGGGCATTATAGTTGGGATTACTTGACTTGTTTAGAAGAAAGAAGAAAGAAGAAAAAATTCCTGAAAACACGGAGAAAGAACCATCATTAACCGAGCTTGAACAAATATGTCAAAACAATAGAGAAGTATATGAAGCTCTGTATAACACGATGTTTCTTGATCCTAGAAAAGTTGATGTTTCACTAAAAGAAGCCGTTGAAAAAGCAAAGACATTTGAAAAAGCAAAGGATTTACTAAGAGCAAAAATGTGGTATGAAATCGCTGGAGGCTTAGCTATTTATAAAGGAGACGTAAAGAAAGTGAAGGAGTACTTCAGTAAATGTGAAAAAATTTCCGGAAAGAAATATCCAATTTTGAATAACGCAGAGGAAGCCGTTGCTAAAGCTCAAGAGTATTACAAGAAATATTTAGTCTCCTAAACCTTCTTTAGCTTGAACCAGCAATTGTTATGATGTAAGCTCAAATTGTCCTTTTTGTTATTTTTGCTTTTTCTCCTCTTCTGGATAGCCTAAAAGCTCCCTCAGAGATTTCACTTCTTCACGCAGCATGCTTACTTCGCTTTCTAAAGCGTTAACCCTTGACTCGGCTACCTTCTTCAGTTTTTCAATTTCAATCATCAAGTTTGCACGTTCGTTCAGTTTCCAGAGTCTTTATTTTTTCACGCAGATTTTTCAGAGTCTGCATAAGCTCTCCCTTTATACCTTTTATTCTTTCAACCATGTTTTTAATACTTATCGTTTCTTCAGGTTTAGCTTCAGCCTTCACAGCAGCCCTAAACCTAGCCTTACAGTTTGGACATTCAAACAGTCCCATCACAAGCTCGGATTTTCCACCTTGCTTCCCAAACCTTCGCGGGAGAGGCCATGTCTTAATCGGATTTGTGACCTCTGTTCCGCATTTAGGACATTTAACCAAATTATACCCTCTATTTATTGTAGTTCTACGAGTTTAAAATTTGTTTTGCAGTAAATTATAATTGCAAGAAAGTAAAATCAAGTTCGTGGTGAAGGCTATGCAGGTTGTTGAAATGAAGTCTAAATTAGAGGAGAAGATTAAGGCTTTAGAGAAGGAGAAGACTGCGCTTTTAGAGGAGATAGGACAGCTTAGGGAGATTGTGGAGTTAAATGAAAAGGCCAAGGGTCTCGAAGACGAAGTAAACAGATTGAAAGATGA
>PIYA01000064.1 GCA_003601785.1 Candidatus Bathyarchaeota archaeon | reverse complement strand
CGTTGACTCCTCGTTCCCTCAAGCCTTTAACAATCTTTGCAGCTGAGTTTGCCTCTCGACTGTCAACGATAATGGTTGGTTCACGCTGTTCCCCCTTCTTTTCTTTTAGATATGGAAGCAAGGTTTCAGTTCCAGACATAGGCTTAACTCTCTTTTGAAAGTATTGACTTGTTAACTATAAAACTTAGCAGTTTGAGATAATTATAAAAAGAAATGGAGAAAATTATAGTCCTTTCTTCGTTATTTCCCTCACAATACCAGCGGCAACCGTTGTACCCATGTCTCTAACGGCGAACCTTCCAAGCTCTGGGAACTCCGTGTAGGTCTCGATGGCTATCGGACGCAGAGGCTCCATTCTAACTATGGCGCTGTCCCCCGTCTTCAGGAATGATGGATTTTCCTCCACAACCTGTCCCGTGCGCGGGTCAATCTTCTTTAACAGTTCTGCAAATCTGCATGCAACCTGTCCTGTGTGGTAGTGAAGCACCGGCGTGTAGCCAGCGGCTATGGCTGTTGGGTGGTATATGACGATTATTTGTCCAACGAACTCTTTGGCAACGGTTGGTGGATTGTCTAAGGGTCCGCACACGTCTCCACGGCGTATCTCGTTCTTGGCTACGCCTCTGACATTGAATCCTATGTTGTCGCCGGGTTCAGCCTTAGGTATCCTTGTGTGGTGCATCTCTATTGATTTCACTTCAGCCTTTTTGTTGGCTGGCATAAATATGACTTGGTCTCCTTCTTTGAGGACGCCCGTTTCAACCCTGCCCACTGGAACGGTGCCGACGCCTGTTATGCTGTAGACGTCTTGAACCGGAATTCGTAATGGCTTGTTTATCGGTTTCGGTGGAACTTCAAACGTGTCTAACGCGTCAATCAATGTTGGTCCCTTATACCATGGCATCTTATCGCTCGGTTTCACAAGGTTGTCTCCTGTCCATCCGGAGGTTGGCACAAACGGTATTTTCTCAACCTTGTATCCAACCATCTTGAGCATTCTTGAAACCTCGTTTTTGATTTCGTTGTAGCGTTCCTCACTCCAGTTGACAGACGCGTCGTCCATCTTGTTGACTGCTACAACCATCTGGTTTACGCCTAACGTGAAGGCTAAGAATGCATGTTCCCTTGTCTGTCCGCCAGGTCCTATTCCAGCTTCGAACTCGCCGCGTTTAGCTGAAATGAAAAGTATGGCTCCGTCGGCTTGGCTTGCTCCTGTAATCATGTTCTTAACGAAGTCTCTGTGTCCCGGTGCGTCTATGATCGTGAAGTAGTACTTTTTTGTTTCAAACTTTAAGAATCGAAGGTCTATTGTTAAGCCTCGTTCTCTCTCTTCCTTCAGGTTGTCGAGAACCCATGCGAACTTGAATGTTTCCTTGCCGAGTTTCCTCGCTTCTTCCTCGAAGGCTTTTATCGTTCTGTCGTCGATTGCACCCGCTAGGTATAGCAAGTGTCCTGTCGTTGTGGATTTTCCATGGTCTACGTGTCCCATAATCACCAAGTTTAGGTGGGGTTTTTCAGACATTTTCCTTCCTCACTTTATTTTGATTCATTTAATTTTAGTGGATTCGTTTACACAACTGTTCATTCAATTATTTTAAGTTTATTATCGCATCATGCTTCTGCGTTTATACCATAATCAAAATATACCGCGCCTCTGCTAGCTATTCTCAATTTTAACCGAAAATTCAGCCAATAGGGTAGACCCCCCTACGTTTTTCTGTTGTAGGCTCGTAATGAACGGAACCTAATTAGTTTTTAGAAACTTAGTTAAGAATCATTATAAGTGTTTCGTAAGACTTAATAAACACAAGATTCCCTAGCATAATGTACACGTGTAAAACAGATGGGAACTGTTGTGTCTAAGCAAGGGGTTTTGGGGAAAAAGCACATTCGGATGCTGGAAAAGATAAGGGAGAGCCTTGAAAAGCTGAACGAGAAAATGGAGATCATAATAGAGTTACAGAAGCACGGTGGAAGAGAAATCCAACCTCTTCCGGAAACACCGTTGGACGTCATGACCTTGCTCTCAATGCCTGATCACCTCAGAAAAACAGCCATGACCGTTTGCAGACTCGGACGTGCAACAGCGGAGGAGGTTGCCCAACAGACACACAGGGCTAGGGCTGTTGAAAGCGCCTACTTGAACCAGCTCGTGATCATGGGATACTTGAAAAAGGAGAGGAAGGGTAGAAAAGCTTACTTCTACGTGGAGAAGGAAAATCAGGGGTGACTTTCATGGGTAAAGTGATAGCTGTGCACTCATACAAGGGTGGAACGGGAAAAACGATTCTCTCAATAAATTTAGCCGCGGCACTTGTCAAGCATGGAAAGAAAGTCTGCTTGATGGATCTTGACTTCCGTGCTCCAAGCCTCTCCACGCTCCTCAAGGTTGAGAAGGCTGATTATTGGCTGAACGATTATCTAAACGGAATCTGTGGAATAGACAAGGTTTTGATCGATTTAACGGAAAGAATTCGCGACGGAGGAAAACTTTTTGTCGGATTGGCGAATCCCACAACCGAAGCCATCAGGGATATTTCTGCAAAGGATAGGAAATGGGAGATGAGGGCTTTAGGGCGGCTACTATCTCTCAGAAACACCCTTCTAAACGATAAAGGCTTTGATTATCTTGTCTTTGACACCAGTCCCGGACTGCAGTACTCATCCATAAACGCTATAGTTAGCGCTGACCTAGTGATTGTTGCTTCAACCCTTGACAAATCCGATGTTGAAGGAACAAAGCGCATGCTCAAAGAACTTTATGACTTGTTTGAGAAGAAAACTAGGATAGTTACGAACAAGGTTCTCTACGGTGAGAACATCAAATCCGTTAAGGATGTCAGGAGTCAAATGGAAGAGCTATACGGAGTTCCCATTTTAGGGGTAATCCCCTGTTTCTGCGATGTTTCCAGAGCGAAGGGCACACTGATATTCGTCGAAGATAAGCCAGATCATCCTTTCACCAAGATTATGGATGAGATAGCCACAGAGTTAGAGAAGATGAAGGTGTAACAGAGCAATAAGTTTATAATGTAAAAATCATCTGGCTATCACTAAATTCGTTGAGGAAGAAAATTGCGAGTGTCAGCGATAATTCTGGCTGGCGGCTCTTCCAGCAGGCTTGGAGAAGATAAAAGCTTGGTTCTCTTAGCGAATAAACCTCTTGTACAGTACGTTTTGGACGCTGTGGAAAAAATCGCCGACGAGAAAATAGTCGCCATTAACTCAAAGGCTAAAATCGAAGTTTTCAGAAAAACTGTGGATTCGGATGTGAAAGTCGTCGCTGATAACCCAAAATACAACGTTCATTCCCCTCTTGTCGGAGCCCTAACCGGTTTTGAAAAGGCTTGCGGAGAATACTCTCTTCTCCTCTCATGCGACACCCCTTTTATCTCAAGGGAAGTTGTCACGCTTCTGCTTGAGTTGCGCGTAAAAAAGAGCGCTGTTGTTCCACGCTGGCCGAACGGTTACATAGAGCCTTTGCAAGCTGTTTATCACACCCAAAGAGCCTTGGAGGCTGCCGAAAAAACTTTGGAAGATGAAAGGTTTGATATGCGTTCTATGGTGGAGAAACTTCGTGGAGTGCGTTACGTTTCAACTTTGGTTCTCCAACAGTTAGACCTTGAGCTTAGAACTTTTTTCAATGTTAACACGCTTTTGGATTTGAAGAAGGCGGAGTTCCTTCTTAAGCATGGAAAAAGATGAAGCTGTAAGCTGTTCACTTTCCCCAACGCTTCACATAGTTCTCTGTTTCTGAGAACAACTTTTCTATGTCAGATTCTGAGTGGGCAGTGCTTAAGGCACCCACATGGGTTGGGAGGAAGAAAACTCCGTTCGATATCAAGCTTAGATGATAGTCCACAAGTTTTTTTCTGTCAGCGTTAAAAGCCGCTCTCGCATCCTTCACGGTTTCCCTCGTGAAGTGCGTCTGGAAAAGGGAACCAGCCCCCGTCACTTGCACATCCACACCTTTCGCCTCAAATATTTCTCTCAACTTTTCCCTTATCTTCTCACCTAGTGTGTTAAGCCTGTTTATCAACGTGCCGTCCTCCAGAATCTCTAAGGTTGTCAACCCCGCGGTCATTGACATGGGATTCGCGGCAAACGTTCCGCCGTGAAACGAGTAGTGAGGGCGTTCATAAATCAGGTTGTTTATTCTTTCCATGATATCTCTTCTGCCGCAGAAGGCTCCTATCGGGAATCCTCCGCCTAGAATCTTTCCGAAAACCGTGATGTCCGGAATTACATTATAATATTCTTGTCCTCCACCTGGCGCCAATCTGAAACCAGTAATCACCTCATCGAAAATCAGCAGGATGTCGTTTTCATCACAGAACTCTCTCAGTCCCTTCAAAAATTCCCTTTCAGCCGGTATCCCTCCGCCGGCACCCAGCACAGGCTCGATTACGATGGAGGCAACCCTCTCATTCTTTAGTTTTTCCTCAACTCCTTCAAGGTCGTTGAAGGGTAAAACTATGGTGTCCCTCAAGGCGCCCTCGGTTAAACCGGCGGACTCTGGGATGTCAAAGGGGTATCGGACACCTTTATGAAGTGCATCGTAACCTCCGTGCCATCCTCCTTCGAACTTTGCTATTTTGTTTTTACCAGTGTAGGCTCGCGCCAGTCTTGTGGCGTACATGTTTGCCTCTGTCCCAGAGTTTGTGAACCGCACCATTTCCGCGCTTGGAACCATTTCAACAACCTTTTCAGCCAGTTTAACCTCCAACTCATGGGATGTTCCGAAGTGTGTCCCCCTTTCAAGCTGTTTTCTGACGGCTTCCACAACAGCTGGTGGGCTGTGTCCAAGTATCAAAGCGGTGTGACCAAGCCAGAAATCAACATACTCGTTTCCATCAACATCGAAGAGCTTGCTCCCCTCCGCTCTAGCTGTGTAAAAAGGATACGGCTCAAAATACCTAATGGCATAAGAAACCCCAGCAGGCAAGACTTTTTTAGCGCGTTCATAGAGGGCTTTGGATTTCGAAGTTTTAGAAACATACGAGTTCAACAT
>PIYA01000063.1 GCA_003601785.1 Candidatus Bathyarchaeota archaeon | reverse complement strand
CAACTTTCTTCTCACTAACTTTTATGAGCATCCTTCTTATCCATCGTTAAATGTCTGGTAGAGAGTTTTTCATCGGTCGTTATGCAAAACTTGGTTGGAAATATAAGGATGTTAAGCCTAGACAAGCTGTCAGAATAAACTCTATGAATGTTAGTGAGAAGAAAGTTGTGAAAAGATTAGAATCCTTAGGCGTGGAGCTTGAAAGGATTCCGTTTCTAAAAAACGGCTACTGGTTTAATCGTTCTGAGTTTTCTGTCGGCGCCACAACGGAATACCCTTTTAGGGTTTTACTCCATTCAAGAGGCTGCGGCTCAAATCCCAGCGACGCTGTTTACCGGGTTAAAGGATAAGGTGGTTTTAGATGCTTGTGCAGCGCCTGGTGGAAAAACCGTTCAGTTGGCGGATTTGATGCGGAACACTGGCGTAATAATAGCCTTAGACTTTAAAAGACGGAGATTAACCGCGTTGGCAAACCATCTTGAAAGATGCCATGTGAAAAACACGATTGTTTATCATCTTGACGCACGGCACGCATCCAAGTTAAAAGTGAGGTTTGACAGAATACTGTTGGATGTTCCGTGCTCCGGAAATTTCGTGACAGATGAAGAATGGTTCAGCAAGAGAACAATGAACGATGTGGAGAGAAACGCGAGACTGCAGAGAGCCATACTAGCTGAAGCCGTAAAAACATTGAAAGAGGATGGAGAAATCGTTTATGCGACATGTTCACTGGAACCGGAAGAAGACGAATTAAACATTGACTGGGCTGTAAAAAATCTAGGTCTCAGAGTTGAAAGGATAAACTGTTACGGAGAGAAGGCTTTAACAGAAGTTTTTGGAAGACGACTAGACGATTCAGTAGAGAACTGTAGAAGAATCTGGCCTGGGCGGACGCAAGGCTTCTTCGTTTGTAAGCTTAAAAAGTGTGGTGTGCAAGATGCAAGTGGTAAAATTCGTAAACAAGTTTAGGGCGAGAATCTTCTTAAACGAAGATTTAATGGTGAAGAAAGAGAACAGATATTTTCTGTTGAATAAAAAACATAAAAAACTGAAAGGTTTAATCACAAAAGACTTCTTTTATGCCGGATTATATCTTGGAAAGGTAAGGAACAAACGGTTTTTCCCAAGCTTCAACTTGTTAAAAATGATTGCCGAAAAGAGGTCGAACAAGGTAATCGTTGACAAGAAAACCGAATGGCTCTTTATCTGTGGAAGAGACGTGTTCAAAAGAGGAATAATCAAGGTTGTTGGTTCTGGAAGGAAGGGTGATTACACCTTGGTTTTAAACACACATCGGGAATGTCTTGGTTTCGGAAGGATACTGCACGATTTGAATAAAATGGAAGACAAGGATGCTGTCGCTGTGAAGAACGTTTTAGATATAGGCGATTTTCTGAGAAGAGAAAAGGGTCAACCGTAAAGTAAACGCTGTGAATGAAATTCGGGAAAACCTTAAAAAGCTCACATAAGTTCCGCACGGTTAATTCTGGTTTCTGCCCGCTCTCACGCAGATTTTTCAGCGAATAAAACTGTGAAGCGACGAAGACTGTCTGCATGCCTAAACTTTTAGCACCTTTAATATCTTCAGTCGGGCTGTCCCCAACGTAAACGGTTTCAGACGCTTCGACATCAAGCTTCTTTAACGCCTTTTCGAAAATTTTTTTGTGAGGTTTACGCCAGCCAACAGCTTCGGAAACTACCACCGCGTTGAAAAACCTGTTTAGGTCTAATTTTCTTAGAGCCGCGTAAATGACTGGTGCATACGTAAAGTTTGAAACAAGACCTAACCTGTACTCTGCCGCGGTTTTCGCCAGCAGTTTCTTGGCGCATCTCCTAACCTTAAGCGACTCTAAATAATCTTCGAAGAAGGCGTTAACAGCCATTTTTACACGCGTATCCTCTGAGCTTGTCTTAAATCCCAAGCTGTTTAGAGCTTCTGAAATCCAGACAGCGTTTGTGACTTCAACGAGTTTTTGATAACGGAGGACACGGTATTTCTCGTGAGCTTGGTTGTAAGCTTTTAAGAACGTTTCAAAGTCAACGTTGAATCCAGCTTCTCCGATGGCTTTGTACATTTTCCTTTTCGACCGCTCCAAAGTGTAATTTTTAACGTTCGTCAGCGTTCCTATAAAGTCAAAGATTACAGCTTTGATGCGTGGCAAGCTTACCACCGATTCTTCTTTGCAATACTTATCTTTACATAATAAGATTTACGTACATGTTCAATAATTTGACATAACGAGAAGTTATGTCCTTCAGAGATTATCTGCATGAGAAAGCTGAGGAGTCAAGACACAACGAGCTGTCGGCTTACCTGATGTTTTTAGCTGGCTCCATATTCTTCATCGGTGGCGTATTAGAAACTTTGATTTTACACGGAAACCCTGAGTGGTTTCTGTTCATTCCATATTACACCGAGCCTACTGCTGGAGCGGTTTTAGGCTTAGCCTTAATAATAAGTGGCTTAACCCTCATAGTCTTTGGTTTGGGTGCAGGCTTGAACTATTCCCGTGACAGAAGCTGGTACATGCAGGAGCTGCAGAAAGCGAACTCTCTTGAGGAGTCTCTGGCGCATAAGAAGCGTAAGAAAAAAGTAACGCGAAAAGTTGTGAAGGTTTAACGTTTTCGGCTTATCGCCGCTTCATGGGCCATCTTAAAGTCTGCATGATATCTGTTCTTGTTATTATCCCCAAGAGTTTCTTTGGGTTCTCACGTTCCACGACGAGTATTCGTCCAACTCCATGTTCAACCATTTTGTTATAGGCTGCTATAACCGTTTCATCCGGGTAAACGGTTAACAGTCTTTCCTTTTTTATGTCGCTAACCTTTACTTTGTCTCTCTCTTCTGCGGGAACCTTCATCACATCCTCGAAGGTTGCGATTCCGATGAGCTGGTTGTTTTCATCTAACACTGGATAACCCATGTGGTGATGCTTTGTCATGATTTCCAGCAGTTCCTTCATCGTTGTGTTCGGAGAAACGGTCATAACCCTCTTGGTCATCGTCTGCTCAACGGTTAGACTTGATAACAACCTAAGCTCCTTTGGTAAAAGATAAGTTAACCGTAAGGATGCCAAAGGGATGGGTTCCTTAGCAGCCCTTTTACGTTCAATTTCCTCTAAAGCCGTCTTTCTCTTGAAGTCTGCCATTTCAAGAAGATGTGCAAAAACCTCAGGTTCCTCTTCTATGCTTTTTGTACGGATTACTCCGCTTTTTAACGCGTCGTTGAAAATTTTCTCCCCGGTCTCGGTTCTAATTATTACAGTTGACCATTCTTCCAGGGGATGTGCTCCTCCAACCGATATGTCTGCAAGCTGAGAGGTGTAATCAGTGCACGTTAAACAACTGTTTAAAATGTGTTTTTCAACTTCCTTTATCGGTATCCTCACGGTTCTTTCCTTTGTATGCACAACATATTCTTTGTTCAATGTGACTTTCTTAATCTCGGAGTGCTTAACCTGGTAAGTTTTTTCTACGCTTTCAAGGAGGGGTTTAAGGGAGAAGCTCCATAAACATATGAAGCCTATAACTAGTTTTAGGCTGTCCATTATTTTGTGTTCCCAAGATTCCAGTTTTCTTATAGCCAAAACTTGGCATGGTGTTCCAACAAACGCTATTTTTGTCTTTCCGTACTCATGAACGGCTTTTCCGAAGGCTTTGGCGACCGCGGATGGTGAGTATCCAGCATCCACCGCTGAGAAAATGTCATCTGGAACTAAGCTTATGGATGGCTGAAGCTTCAGCGGGGCTTCCTCTTCGCTTCTGGAGACTATCGCACTGTCGATGAATTTTTTTTCGATGCTGTTTAACAGTATGGCTGTCACCACTCCCCCGCTGTGGCTGAGTTCTCTCAGCTTCGGGTCAACGGCTTGTGCTAGCAAGATTTTTCTGTAATATCCTAGGTTTTCACGCATTCGGGGAGCATCTGTTACGAAGCTCAAGGTTTCAAGCAGCAACGCGTCTGTGTGTGGGCAGACATCGTAACAGATTGGGCAGAACTCCATAAGCTTTGAACAGTCGTGAACGTAAAGAAGCCTATCACCTTCAATTTTTAACGCGTGAACCGGACAGGCAGCCTCACAAGCTCCACATAAGGTGCAGAATCCTGGGTCTATAACCCATTTTTTCAAGTCGTTGTACGCAATTAAATCTCTTACAGCTTTCATTAATTGTCACCTTTACGCTTTAATCGTTTATATCAGCCTCTCTGTTCGATAAAGGTTTTCATCTTCCTATACCCAGCTGGATTAGGATTATCTGTAAGATTGCTAGGGGGACTAGATATTTCCACATTCCAGAAACCATCTGGTCTATTCGGAAACGGGCGAAGACTGCTCTTAAAAGTGAAAAAAGCAAGACTACACAAACGGTTTTAAGCAGAAATGTTATTGGAAACGCTATGACTGATGGAACACTCCATATCGGTTGGGCGCCGCCTAGATACAGCGAAGCGACCAGAGCGGAGGCCAAAACAAGTTCGAAATCCTTTCCAAGCCTGAGCAAAGCCAGCTTTCTACCGCTGAACTCTGTTCTCCATCCGGCGACGATTTCGGTTTCAGCTTCTGGAATGTCGAAGGGAACAAGCTCCAACTCGGCCAGCATGCATATCACGAATATTATGAACCCTAAGGGTTGAAGCCAAACCATCCAGCTCCAATGAGTCCACTGCCACTGAACAATAGCGCTTATGGAGAGGCTTCCTGCAGCAATCGCTGGACCAACCATAGCTAAACCCATGGGAATTTCATAACCCAGCATCTGGAGGGCTGCGCGCACACCACCTATGATGCTGAACCTGCTCATCGAGCCGTATCCTGCTAAGAAAACGGTTATGATTATGAGCGTGAACACGAACATTACGAGGATTAAGTCTCCTTCAAACGTCATGATTCCTGTTTGACTTAAAATTGGAATTGTGAACAGCGTTGCTAGGGGTAGAGCTGAATAGAGAATTGGTGTTAGAGTGAACAGGAGCTTGTCAACAGCCAGGGGAACTATGTCCTCTTTTGAGAGCAGCTTGAAAAAGTCTGCTATGGGCTGTAAAATACCTGAGGGTCCCGTGAATAACGGTCCGTATCTGTTTTGCACTCTGGCTGCAAACTTTCTGTCTATCCACTCGTAAAAGAACGCAAGGCAGAAGAGGAACAATGCTCCTGGGAAAATCAGAATTTGCAACGCTGAAATTAAGGGTTGCAGCGTCATTTCCTTGCGCCTCTTACTAGGAGAAGCGCGGCTACAGCCGCTAGAACGATCAGTGAATACGCTATGGGTATCAGTCCGGTTGTATAGAAGGATGTTGCAAGGATGAAGGCGAGAACGTCGAATATTAGAAAGTAAACGGCGAAGACGAAGAATCTTTCCAAGTCAACTCTCACCTCTTCAACTGGAAAATCTTCACCACAAGCGTAGGTGGCTTTTTTCCCGTGAGTGGTTTTTAAGCTACCCTTAGCCGCTGTTTTCCCGCCGAACCAGTAGATCAAGAGCACTATGACGATGGAGAGTGTGAAAATTATCGGTAATATGTAAGGCAGTCCATCTTGCATTTGCACGCCTCTTTTGTGAAAAACTTTTAAGCAACCTTTAAAGTTTTCTCATAATATCTTGTGGAAAAGATGAGGGAGATGACCTCGAACGCCAGGTGAGATACTTCAGATTGTCCTCATGGTTTTAACCGTGGCGTTCGCACTTTTGACCGTTGAGTTAAAGGACATTTTATACGCCATTTTGTCTTTCTGTGGGATGTGCGTAACCATAGGCGCTCTCTTCTGGCTTCTGAACGCGCCTTACGTCGCTGTCTTTCAGCTTCTAATCTACGCTGGAGCCATTGTTGCCTTATTCGTAGCTGCTGTTATGTTGACAACTCGAAAGGAGAGCGTGAGATAAATGAGATTTGATGGAATAGAAGCGGCTGGATTAACTGTTGCAATCTTAGCAGTTATAGTTTCATGCGTTTTTATCGCACAGAACAGTTTTCCAACTCCCTATTCAACTCCTCCGTTGAAATCCACGCAATCAGTAGGTCAAGAAGTAAGCAAGTTCATGTGGGAAAGCCGGAGCTTAGACTTGATTGCACAGGCTTTGGTTCTCTTCGGCGCTGCCGTTGGTTGCTTGGCGATTCTCAGAAGTGAAAAAGATGAGAAGAAGGTGAAATCCGAATGATTCCGCTTTCCTATTATCTTGCGTTCACAGCTATACTTTACATTGTTGGAATCTACTGTTTAGCCACAAAACGTAACATGATACGGTTGGTTTTGGGGATAGAGATTCTTGTAAACGCGGCGAACCTAAACTTCATAATCTTATCGGCGAACTGGAAGACAGGATTTGTAGACCCTTTCGCTCATTCGATAGTGATTATTTCCACGGCTTTGGCTGGATGTATAAGCGCGGTGGCATTAACAATTGTTGTTTACGCGTATCGGCATTATGGAACTTTAGACGCTAGAAAGCTTAGGCGCTTGAGGGGGTAAGAAAATGCTTCCGTATTCTCCTTGGCTTGCTTGGTTTGTTCCAATCATTGGCTGTCTGTTAGTGCCTATCTTAGCGAAGATTAACGGTAAACTCAGAGACTGGTTCTCTTTCTTGTTCGTTGCGATTTCCTCTGTCTTCACCTTTTCAATGTTGCCCGATGTCTTCAACGGATATTTAGCAGACGTTCAAGTTCAATGGATTCCATATTTTAACTTATCCGTCGGTGTCTTAGTGGATCCTTTAAGTGTTTTCATGGCGAGTCTTGTTTCTTTCATCGGCGCTTTGATTCTGCTTTATTCGATTGGTTACATGGCTCATGAAGAAGGCTTGACACGGTATTACTTTTTCATGCTTCTCTTCATAGGTGGAATGATAGGTCTAATCATGGCTGACAACTTCGTTCAGCTTTACATTTTTTGGGAAATCGTCGGTTTGTGTTCATATGCTTTGATCGGTTTCTGGTACAAAAAACCGGAAGCTGTTCGCGCTGGGATGAAAGCTTTTATCGTAACACGTGTCGGAGATGTCTGTCTACTTCTTGGAATTTTAATACTGTACTTTAACACAGGACAATTCGCGTTTTCATCCATTCAAAACAGCGCTGGTTTTCTAAGCATGTCTTTGCTAACAACGGTGATGCTGCTTCTGTTCGGTGGTGCTATTGGAAAATCGGCGCAGGTGCCCCTCTTTGTGTGGCTTCCAGACGCAATGGAAGGTCCAACAACCGTTAGCGCGCTTATCCATGCTGCCACAATGGTAAAGGCTGGGGTTTACTTGGTTGCGCGAACGGCTACAATATTTCCTTCTCTGAGCTCCGATTATCTGCTCGTCGTCGCTGGAGTAGGCGCGGTCACGGCTTTCATGGCTGCAACGATGGCTTTGGCAACCTTTGACATCAAAAGAGTGTTGGCTTACTCCACCATAAGTCAGATAGGCTACATGATGTTCGCTTTGGGTTTAGGCACTTCCGGAGGATGGTTCGCCAGTCAATTCCACCTTATGAGTCACGCCTTATTCAAAGCATTGCTCTTCCTCTGTGCAGGCGCTGTCATCCACATCACCGGAACTCGTGACATGCGTCAGATGGGTGGATTAAGACGTTATATGCCAATCACCTATGCCACGTTCATCATTGGAGCATTGTCTCTCTCGGCTGTTCCACCTTTTAACGGATTTTGGAGCAAAGACCTCATACTGGAGGAGTGTTTCAGGTTAGGCGGCTACACAGGCTATCTGCTTTTCTTCGCCGGCACATTGACGGCTATAATAACAATTGCCTATGCAATACGTGCTGTTGCTCTTACGTTTCTGGGGCATGAATCAACGGTTCTGAAGGATAAAAAACTCCGCGAAGCTCCAAGTGTGATGACGATTCCCTTGATAATTCTAGCTTCAGCATGTGTGATTTCAGGTTTTCTACAACCTTCCTTTGCAAACTTGATGTCTCAAATGTTTCCAAAAATAGCTGATTTATCCATCATGAACATCGAAGCTCTGCCCTTATCCATTTCTCTCCTTGCTTTGGTAGTTGGCGGATTGCCCGCCTACATGGTCTATGTTAAAAGGTCAGTTTCTCCCGAAGCTTTAACCAGAGGGTCTCTCTCTCGCGGCGTCTATAAACTGTTGGTGAACGGC
This sequence comes from Candidatus Bathyarchaeota archaeon, assembly GCA_003601785.1. Lineage (GTDB taxonomy): Archaea > Thermoproteota > Bathyarchaeia > Bathyarchaeales > Bathycorpusculaceae > PIYA01. Next base: position 2,445 of record PIYA01000063.1, on the reverse strand, counting down.
TATTACTTCGACAGTTTCTATAATTATGTCTTCGTGAAAGGCACGGTTTACATCTCAAATAAGCTGAGAAAGCTTCAAACTGGAATCCTAAACGTTAACATGCTTGCTTTCCTAATTGGTTTTCTGTTCCTTCTAGGCTTGCTTTTCTCAGCGTTACAGGGAGGAATCTAAAATGTTCACGCTGCCAATTGACACTCTAATAGTGTTCACGGTTACCACACCGTTCGTAGGCTGGATAGAACGTAAACTGCACCGGAAAATAATCTCCGGAATCTATGCTGCAGTAGGCTTTGCACTCTCCGGTTTCATGCTTTATCAGTTATCCTCTCAAGCTCTGTCAAGTCCCATGGTAGTCCCAATTCACGCCGGAGTCTTTGAAGCATGCTTGAGAGTTGACGCTTTAAGCGTTTTTGCAGCCGCTATTTTCCTTGCTATGGGCTTCCTCGTCACGGTTTATTCGCTGAAGTACATGGAAAGAGACACGGGGCTTTCCCTTTACTACACGTTGTTGTTGGCTATGATAACCGGTATGTTAGGTGTTGTTGCAGCTGGAGACTTCTTCACGTTGTTTGTTTTCTGGGAGTTCATGTGTATTCCTTCCTATGTGCTTGTTGCCTTCCGCAAACAACAATGGGAACCAGTTGAGGCTGGTTTCAAGTATTTAGTGATGAGTTCAGCTGGCAGTGCAACAATCCTTTACGGAATGTCGATTCTTTACGGTTTAACTGGAACGTTAAACTTTGCTCAACTGTCAGTTGTTATGACTAGCGCGGCAGCGAACGTTTGGGGTTACGTAAGCTTGGCTTTCATTTTGATTGGTTTCGGAGTTAAAGCCTCCATGTTCCCGCTTCACACGTGGCTTCCAGATGCTCACCCAGCGGCTCCAAGCTCAATAAGCGCTTTGCTTTCTGGAATTGTGATAAAAGCTGGAGCGTACGGAATCATCCGAACTTTATTCATGATTTTCCTTCCGTCGCGGTTTTCTTGGCAGATAGCTCTCGCAGTTTTCGCCGCTTTAACTATGACTTACGGAAATTTTGCGGCTTTGCTTCAAAAGGACATCAAAAGACTTTTGGCATACAGTAGTATAGCTCAAATGGGTTACATTCTCTTTGCAATTTCTACAACTACAAGTTACGGTTTAACAGCCGGGCTTATGCACACAATGAATCATGCGTTGATGAAGGGATTACTCTTCCTCTGCGCCGGAGCCTTCATTTACAGAGCGGGAACCAGAAACTTAGACGAATTGAAAGGAATCGGTCATAAGATGCCTTTAACAGCCGTCATCTTCACAGTTGCCGCATTGTCAATCTCTGGGGTTCCACCGTTAAACGGTTTTGTCAGCGAATTCATGATTGTTTACGCGGGTGTCAACGCTGGAATGCTCGCTTTCACGGTTGTTATGCTGATTAACATACTCCTCGGATTCGCTTATTATCTCAGATTGATAAAAATAATCGTCTGGTCAACGCCCACTGAAAACGTTAAAAAGGTTAAAAGAGCACCCACTTTGATGCTTCTTCCCATGGCGTTAATGGCTTTGTCATGTATAATAATTGGTTTGTATCCAGCTCCATTTATAGAAATGGCTAGCAAGGCAGCTCAAGCGGTAATCTAATAATTCTAACGATTTTGCTTAGTTAAGTTTAAATCTCTGCCATAACGTGTCAAAATAATAAGTTGAGATTCACTAAACTAAATCTTTTAGATACGGTTTTAAAAAGTAGTGAACCAATGACAACACTATAGCACTCGCTATCACAGCAATCGCCACATTCACAGAGAAACCCGTGATCGCCACGCCCAAAGCTGTGCCCGACGCAGGCGGATGTTCCGTATCCGTAGCCACCATTATAAAAATCGATAGTCCAACAGCAAATGAGTATATAACAGCAGCTGAAAACGATGGATGAGGGATTAAAGCACACAAAGACCCGGAAATGAGACCGACCAAATGACCTCCTACCACGTTTCTCGGCTTAGCGGTAACATTTTTCGGCATGGCAAACACTATGAAAGCAGTAGCCCCTATCGACGCTATTATCACCGCATGCTCCAAGCTCAAGAATAAAAGCACTAAAAACATCGTAAGAGCTGCAAGAAAGCTCTGAAATATGTAATTCTTCCAAAAAATTCTAAACTTTTCAACAATCTTAGTAATTAATTCTTCCATAAATAAATTATCCCTCTTACTATAAAATTAACTAAACAACGAACAAAATTCTTCCTAATCTTAGTTTTCACTCACAAGTCGTTAAGAGCTAACCTGCTCACATACTCGTTACACACATATAGACACATGGTCGCAATAGCTTTAAGAACGAAATCTCACGTTGAAAGCATTTAAATATAAAATCTTCTGATGGAAATGCAAAAGGTGAAGGAGAACGCGGAAATGAACAAAGCGTACATAATCATGGTTCTGATGGCTCTATGCGTGAT
>PIYA01000005.1 GCA_003601785.1 Candidatus Bathyarchaeota archaeon | reverse complement strand
AAGCTCTGGAGAATGAAGCCGCGAATTCCGCTGCCTCTTTAATGGTTTGCTCACTCGGCTTTCCGTCTTTACACTTGATGACTACGAAGGGAGCTCCAACGATGTCTGCGTGGAAAACCATGTCCGTTGGCTCCGTGTATTTCTTGATTAAAACTTCATTGCTTACAGCGTCCTTCCCCCCGACGATCAAGAAGCCTTCAGAGGAGACAAACCATCTGAACTTTTCAAACCATTCCCGCCTTCTACGTTTAGCCGGCATCTTAACCTCGGCAAGTTTGACCTCACCTTTCAAAATCTCAGATTCGGCTTGAGCTTCCATCTCTTCCAGTTTTCTACGCGTCTCTTCTAAAGCTGCTCTTGCACCATCCGCTTTCAGCTTAGCTTTCTTAGCCATTTCGTAAAACTTAGCCGCGTTTGAGAACAAATCTGAACGCAGATTTAGTTCAAAGCACAAGCCGTCAATGCAAACATTGAGCGTTAACTTTTTCCAGTCAAGAGCCTTGAAAAATTCAGCGGGTTTTAAACCAGCCTTTCTTTCAGCTTCAGCTTCGGAAACTATCTCGTTCCAGCTTTTCCCCTTCTCTTTGTCTTGTAAAATTTTGCTCATTAATGTTTGCAGCTCGTTTAGATGTGCATATATGATGTTTCCGATTTTTTTGTATTTTTCAGCTTTTCTTTCAGCTTCAGCTAAGGCTTTCTCTTGGCTTTCAATTATTCTTCTCAACCTTGCGATTTCTCTCTGTAATTTTTCCTCAGCTTCTTTCACTGCTCGGGCTTTCTTTTCCACCGTTATGATTTTCGTGTAGAACTCGTCCAATGCTTCATTAAAGCTGCCGTATTTCTGATGTTGAAAACCTTCATAGCGTTTGAGACGAATCGGAGTAACGTCGATTATCTTGCCTTTCTCATCTAAAACCATGCATGGTTCAAACCTGCCATTTACAAGCTGCGAGAGGATGTCTTGCATGTTTTGAAAGATTTTTTCGATATCATCGTCTTTCAGTTCACTACAAGGCTTTTTCTTGTCGATTCCAGCTCTTAAGAGGATTTCTTCGGCGTAGTTTCCTCCTATACTTAAAAATCTCGCTATCGCCCTTACAACTTCCGTTTTTCCAAATTTTTTTAACGGTTCTAAGTCTTTCACGCTGATTTTTAAAGGGTTTTTCCCGCTTGGCGGGGCTTGCTGGAAGATTTCGCCTCGAAGGATGTTGCGGTCTTTCATTTTCTTGTATTTTAAGGCTTGCAGAATCTTGTTTTGGTTGTTCACGAGAATTATGTTTCCTTCCCCGAAAAGTTCGGTGACGAGTTTCATTATACCCGTTTTTGTCTTAACCGTAAATGTTACAATGCGTTCAAACGCGTGTTGTTTAACGCTTATCAGTCTGCCGTTTCTGATGTATTTTCTCAGCGCCATACAGAAAGCTGGTGGTGTTTTCGGTTTTTCCACAACATAAGATGTTAAGTGAAGCCTTTTCCCAGCTTCGATAAGGAGTTGAGCCGCCGGATTGTTCGGCTTTTGAAGCTTCAGAAGTAAAGTTTTTCTGTCTGTTTGATAAACGTTGTTTATCCTTGCCCCTAGGATTGCTTGATTTAACTCGTAAACCAACGCCGCAACATCGAAGCTTGTTATCTCTCTCTTCAACACCTTATCCTTCGTGTACCATTAAACACTAAAGTTAAGAAATATAAATAGGCAACTTTAAATTAGTCTTCTCTGTAATTTGCGGAAGATGAAAAATGAAGCCCCTTGAGAAAATCTATTGGTTGAGACTAGCTCTTGGTATAACTGCAGCGCTTATATGCATGGGCTATTGTTTGGCAACGCCCGAAGCAATTCCAACGGTTTCCCAAGGACAAGATTTCCCCGTTAATTATTCTGTTTTCTTGAATGGGGTTTCCATAGCGGTTCTATTTTATCTTCTCTCCTATTATGTTATTAAATGGCGTTTTATACATAAGGTGGAAAAACCCTCTAAACTTATGACGACAGGAATAGGTATCTACTTCATCTCATGGATTGTTTTTTGGGTTCTGCTATACACAATACTTGTTTCAATTTAGCTTATTTTTTCTTTTTAAAAAATCCTCTATGGTTATCTGTTCTTTAATTTTCCTTTTTTCACGTGTCTGTTTATCCTTCTTCGGGTCGTTAGCGGAGATTTTAGATAATATTCGCATGCAGTCAGCCCACGCCGAAAAGAATCCTCTGTCGTAATCTCCGTGTAACCCGTTTCTAACATGATTCAAGAATTCTCTTCTATAGTTCTGCAGTATTTGTTTATCGTTTAAATCTATTTTTGAAAAGAATATGTACTGGTCGCTGTTCGATCTTCTAGCCAGCAGCATTCCATGCAAGGCTCTGTAATACCCACGGTTCCACTCTGTTTTGTGCATTTTCTGTCGAAGCCTCTCCAGTTCCCTTTCAGCCTCTGCAAACTGTCTGTTAACAATTAACTGGAAGAATCTTGTAACTAAGGCTGAAGGCATCGGCATACTCTATGACCTGCGTGGCTTTTCATCTTCGGAAATGTCCTCTATGCCATTCTCGGTTATTTTAAATATTTCTTCCCCTTCAGGCAGGTAGGGGCTTGAAACAAGCCTTGCGATTCGCACGCGGCCACGGGATGCTTTTCTTAAGTAAATTCTCGTGTGACTTGTATGGGCGACTATGTGTCCCCCTATAGGATGAACTGCATCTCCAAAAAAGGCGTCTGGTTTGGCCATAACTTGATTTGTTACAACGGCTACCGTGTTAAAGGCTCTCGCCAAACGTATGAGCCTGTGCATGTGCTTGTTCAGTTTTTGCTGTCTAGAAGCCAGCATCTCTCGACCTATGTATTCGCTTCTGAAATGTGAGGTTAGAGAGTCTATTATGATAAGTTTCACGTTGTTTTCCTTGATAACCTCGTCAGCGTTCTCAAGGAGAAACATCTGATGATCTGACGTGTAGGCTTCTGCGTATATTATGTTTTTAACAACATGTTCTGGGTCTAATCCGAGATGTCTGGCCATCTGCACTATTCGTTCCGTTCTGAAGGTGTTCTCCGTATCTATGTATAATGCTGCTCCGTTGAGGCCTCCTCTCTCTGGAGGTAACTGCACGTTCACACAGAGTTGATGGCAAAGTTGGCTTTTTCCACTTCCGTATTCCCCGTAGAACTCCGTTATCGTCTGGGTTTCCAAGCCTCCGTCGAGAAGTTTGTCCAACGCTTTGCTTCCAGTTGTCAATCTTAAGACGTTCTGTCGCATTTTAAGAAGCTCGTCGGCTCGAATAAAGGAGACGCCCATGGATGAGCGTGCTGCACTTATAATGGATGTAGCCTTCTTTTCCCCTATTCCAGCGGGCTCCAATTCACGGGCTGTGGCCATAGCTAAAGATTCTATCGTGTGAAATCCGAGTTCACGGAGCTTCTGGGCGGTGGCTGGACCTATTCCTGGGAGGTCTTCTAGAAATTCGTATTTTTTTAGAGGTTTTTCCTCTTCTTTTTCAATCATTGATTTCCCCTTCAGATTGTGAAAGTTTTAGGTTAAGCCGTATTTAAGTTACACTAGAGACCTTAGCGTTCAGTCCTTGGAGAGAGTTTAGTTAAAGTGAAAGACCCGCTTTCTATTCTAATCCTATTATCGAATAAGCCTTCTTCAGTTTTCCCTCAACTTGTTTTCTCATTTTTTCATAGAAGTTTTCTCCGGTTGAGTCGATAACAACTGTCAAGGGACCGAATTCTCTAACCTTCATAACCCATAAGGCTTCAGGCACCCCCAAGTCTAACCATTCAACCTTTATCACTTCCTCCACGGCTTTTGCAGCCAAAGCCCCAGCTCCTCCAGTGAATATCGCGTAGACTGCTCCGAATCGCTTGCATGCCTCTGCGGTTTTAGAACCCATTCCCCCCTTTCCTATTATAATCTTGACTCCTGTTTTCTCTATGAAATCAGCCTCGTACATCTCTAATCTTGCACTCGTTGTCGGTCCCGCGGATATGATTCTCCATTTGTCTCCTTCTTTTTTGACAACGGGGCCCACGTGGTAGAGGGCCATTCCGGAGAAATCAACTGGTAGGGGCTTGCCTTCTCTTAAGTACTTTAAGGCTCTCTCGTGGCCAGAGTCTCTGGCTGTTAAAAGTGTGCCAGATATGAATAGTACGTCGCCTACTCTGAGTTTTCGTGTCTTTTCTTCGCTTACAGGTGTTTTGAAATGGTATTCCGTCATGATGTTGCACCTTCTTCTCGGTTTAGAAACTTGTGGGTTAAAAATTCAACCTTGTTCTTTGTAACTTTTAATGTGGAACGTCTCGACGCCCAACAGTTTGTGGCTACTCCCACGGCTAACGTGGCTGGATGTCTATGAGCTATCTCTATGTGTGCATCCAAAGCGGTTGTGCTTCCTCCCACACCGTGAGGACCCCAGCCTAAAGCGTTTAAGGCCTTGAGAAGTTTGTCCTCTAATTCTGCAACTTCCTTTCTAGGGTTTCTGTCGCCTATGGGGCGTAGCAGAGCTTTTTTAGCCAGCTTCATAGCTATGTCGCCTGTGGGACCTAATCCCACTCCAACCGTTACTGGTGGGCATGGTTTTGCTCCCGCTTCAAACACGTCGTCTATGGCTATCTTTAAGGCTCCTTTTATTCCTAAACCCGGGGCTATCGTTTTGGCTAGGCTTGGCGCCTCGCTCCCTCCACCCTTAAGCATCACTGTTATTTCGGCTTCTTCGCTTTCTGGAGTTATTTCCCATTCTATCCATGGAATCCTTTCGCCTATGTTGTTTCCGCTGTTCTTGCCCGTTATCATATCCACCGCGTTCGGCCTCAACGGAGTTGAGGCTGTAGCCTCAATCGTAGCTTTTTTGATGATATTCGGCAGTTTACCTAGAAGGTGGAAGTTTTCTCCAGCGTTTATGTAGTAGATTAAGGTTCCTGTGTCTTGGCAGAGGGGTCTCTTTTCCTCTTCAGCCACTTTTATGTTGTCAAGAATTGATTTGAAAACGTTTTTTGCAACGGGATTGTCCTCTTTTTCATAGGCTTTTTTTAAGGCTTCTTTAACGTCGTCTGGCAAGTAAATAGCCGCTGTGGAAACCATTCTGGCGATTTTTTCCGTTAACGTTTCTTCCGATATCATGGTTTACACTCTATTGTGATTCTGTTAAAAACGTTGTGCAGCGCCTCCTTCAGTTTCTATTAATCTTCGTGTTTGATTTTTGATAGCTAGTTGAGATTTTGTTTATTATGTCAGAAGATTTAATATTATTTTCTTCCACTATCTTAAAATGGGGCCAGACCTATGCTCAAAAACTTTAGAGACAAGATAGCCCTTTCGGGAATAGCGGTCTTGATGATCGGTGTAGCCTTACTAATCTTCACCTTTATAAGCGCCTACGGATTCTTAACCCAAAGCCTATCCATCGTTGCGTCTGAGGATTTAGTGCGAACTTTCGGCGACGCCTTAGCTCCTCTGATTGCAACTTGTATACGCATAATGTATCTTGGAGTTATGGGTTGGATAGGTTCGCTGTTGACGATAAGAGGCGTAACCATAATTGCCCACACGCCCCAAGCGCCAAAGGTTGCTCCGCAAAGACCAGTAACGATTAAACAAAAACAAGCATCTCCTCAGAAAGCAAAAGCTGAAAAACCGAAGGAGATGAAACCGCCGGAACCTCAGATCATAGTTATACCTCCAGAACAAAATGCAACACCTCAAACAACGCCTACCGAAAAACAACAAGAGAACTCTTCACGGCAGTCCTCAGCTTCTTAAGCATCGTTTAACACGAAAAGGGTTAGAACATGAAAATTTCGATAAAAATGATAAGCATCGCCACAACCTTCCTCTGGTTATTTTTGATCACGTTTTGTGTCTCAGTTGCTTATTCAATTAAGGATGTGCAGTTTAACTTCGAAGAACCAAACGTAAGCGTAACAAAGAAAAATGAACTTCTTTTTTCCTTACCCATATCCATATTCAACAAGGGTTATTACAACATAGATTCCTTTAACCTAACAACCAAAGTTTTGGACAGAGAAAGCTTCACACTTGCGTGTCAATCCACTTTTGTTCCAGTTATAGAGAAAAACAAAAGGACAATAGTAAATCACACCGTAACGGTAAACTTTAACGATTTGTTACAAAACAGCCAAGATTATCTGTTCAACGACACGGAACTAAAATTGTATATGATTGTCGGCATGAAGTTAGCTGATGTTATTCCCGTTCAAGTGTCAACGAATCTTTCTCTGCCTTGGGGCGCACCCTTATATAACTTCACAATCGGAAAAATTAGATATGGAGTTGATAATGCAACTCGTGTGAAGGCTACTATTCCTATAAGCTTTGAAAATCACGCTCCTTTCGACTTAAACGGAACGGTCAAGATAAAAATTTACAATAACAACGATGTTTTTCTGGGTGATGGAGAAACAAGCATCGAAGCTCCACAAGGCTCTTCTTATCAAGATTATGTGGAAGTTTCCGTTAAAAATGCTGAAACGATAAGCGATAGCGGACGTTTGGAAGTGTATATTCAAACGTCTCTTTTCAGCTATGGACCGATGGTGATTTCTTATGGATGAGAAGAGCATCGGTTTTAAGGAGCGCCTTCGAAGGATAACTTTGAAAATTTTAAAGGCGACAATTAAAGCCGCTCTTTTGTATGGAGTATACTTTGTCTTGTCGATGTTTCTGGCTCCTATTTCAGATGTTGTCCCTGGTTTTCAGCAGATGGTTGAAACTTTTGTCACGGTTTACTTGTTCCTCATGATTCTCGGCGAAATCACGTCTGGAACAGTTTTTCAACATTTTTTCGGTGCAGCCAAAGCGTTGTTTGTGATTCTCTATCTTATTTTCTCGCTAAACGGTGGAGTTATAACCCTTTATTTTCAAGGTGCACAGTTGATGGTTGATATTCGCTTGTTTTTGATGGTTGCAATTCTTCTAAGCCTATTGGGATTTGCAAAGTCTGTGCTTCAAGCGATAAACTTTCTAAACGAAAAGGCACAGATGGAAAGTTTAAAATTTTAACCCCCAAACCCAAGATATTAATATTCCGAAAGGAAAAAGCAGAATAGCATTGAATCAGAAAAAGAACGTCAGGTTGAAAGTTGAGCAATTCTAGATTTCCGTGTTTCTTTTTCGTTTCTCAAGTATTTGGCTAGAAGGTAAGCTTCTTCATTTATCAATGTTTCAATATCTCTAACTGAGGAGATGGAAAATGTTTTATTTGTTAGCTTTGACGATGAATTGAGGTTAAAGATGTGAGTGAAAAGAAAGTTGTAAGTAGAAAAGTAGCCATTGCACTGGGAATAATATGCGTGATTTTAGCAGTCGGTTTAGTTGGAGCAGTTACAAATTACACTTCGGTAATTAATAGAAAATGTTCTCAAATACAGACCCTTACTAATCAAAAAAATCAACTTCAAACATGGCTAAACGGGAATAAAACGCTACTTAACCAGATAAAAACGTGGTTGCAAGGAAACATTACATATTACGAATCACAAATTGCCTCGTTAAATTCTCAAATAACAAATTTACAAAATCAAAAGACCCGACTTCAAATATGGTTAGATGGAAATAAAACTTTACTTAATCAAACACAACAATGGCTACAGGAAAATATAACGTATTATGAGTCACAAATAACAAGTTTGAATGTGCAAATTCAAGATTTACAAGCAGAGTATAATCAGTATGTAACAGCCTATCAAAGCTTAAGGGATGAAGTGAACCAAAGGTGGAACCAAATTGATGTGGAGCATTTTATAACTCCTCAAGACCCAGCAGTGCATGATATTGTTTATAGTATTACAGGAGGATGGAGCAATCCATCAGATTGGGATGAGTACTGGACTGATGTTAAAGCTATGTATGACTGGGTTGTGAACAATGTAGAATATAGATATGATGGTTTATATCCAATACTTCCAGATACTCCTTACGGAAATTTAGATTTTTGGGATGAAATGTGGCAATTTCCAAACGAAACATTAAGCCTCAGAAAAGGCGATTGTGAAGACATGGCAATACTTTTATGCTCAATGATAAGATGTTATTCAAACGAGCAATATTGGGCAGAGGTTATTATAATATACAGTAGCACATCAGGGCATGCCGCAGTGCAAATACCCGTTGAGGGGGGCGAGCTGGTAATCTTAGATCCTGCTGGAAACTATTACACTCATGATTTCTGGGGTGACATATCTCCAACCGATGTATCCCAAGAAATTAATAATTGGTTAAACTATTGGAAACCTAAAATGGGAAACGATGTCTACGTTAACCGAATTTTTTCCGACTACATTGATGAAACTTTCTCTTCAACAAATGAATACATTTCATGGATGTACAGCAGATAATCCTAATCTCTTCGTTTGGGTTTGAGGTTAAAATTTTAGCTTGATGAAATTCGAAATGTTTTCAATCAAAGTTTTACGCTCATCACGTATGCGTCTTCTCCGTCTGCGTAGTAGTTGCGAATTGTTTTTGTCACCTGGAATCCGAGTTTTTTGTAAAGATTTATCGCCTGCATGTTAGTCACTCTTACTTCTAAGAAACATTGTTTTGCTTTGTAAATTTTCATTCCCTCCATGGCTTTTGTGATTAAGGCGTGTCCTATTCCTTTGCGTTGGTGTTCTGGCAACACGGCGATGGAGACTATGTGTCCCTTCTTGGTTAGTCCGCTGAAGCCGAAGTTTGAGAATCCAAGTTCTATGCGGCACATAATGTAACCGACAACTTGTCCGTCTTCCTCAGCTACTATGAAGGTTTCTGGAAATCTCCGATGTAGATCAACGAAAAAGTAGTCTGTGTAGTTCTCTGGTAGGCAAACACGATTGATGTGCATAACCTGTTCTAGATCGTTGATGTTGAATTTTCGCAGCTGAAATGTCTGCTGCAACTGTCCCACCTTGTTCCGTTGCGTTCAATAGGTATTTTCTTCCTATATTTAACTGCTTTCTGCAACTGAACCAGTATCGATTGGAGAGTTTGAACATTAAAATTTTAGCTTTTTAGTTTCTCCAAAATTATAGCTGGACAAATTTTCTTAACTCCATCAATTTTTCCAATTTTATTTGAAATAAGCCTTGTCAGCTCCCTTCCGTCTCTGGTCCATATCTCAGTCATGATCATGTGATCACCCGTTGATGTTGCCACTGAACGAATCTCTTTTATTTCACAGAGTTTTTGAGCAACCTCCAGCAGTTTTGTCGGTTCTACATCGAATCCAACTATTGCTATAGTACGTAACCCTATTTTTGTCGGATCGATTTCCACAGTGAACCTTCTTATTACACCCTTCCTTTGAAGCGCTTGAACTCTCTTTCTTATGGTTGATTCGCTTAGCTTAAGTTTTTGAGCTATATCGGTGAATGGTATTCTCCCATCTTCTTGGAGCATCTTCAGGATTTCTAAGTCTACTCTGTCGATTTCTAACATTTCTATCATCCTATTTTCGCATTTTTTTATCCGTTTCTCGACGAAATTATTACGAAAAATATATAAAATAGTCCGACATAAAAGGTTTTTGTTCCTAAAATTATAAATAAAAGGTGTGAAAAATGGAAGAAAAAGAAGAAGTTGAAGAGAAACGACCGTTATTGCGGTTAGGTGAAAAGGCTCCGGATTTTGAAGCTGTCACTACTCATGGTAAGATAAGGCTTTCAGATTTCAAGGGAAAATGGGTTATTCTCTTTTCCCATCCAGCTGATTTTACGCCTGTTTGCACAACAGAATTCGTTGGTTTTGCACAGATAAACGATGAATTAGTGAAGAGAAACGTTCAGTTAATAGGGTTAAGCATTGACAGCACATTCTCGCATATCGCTTGGATCAGAAAAATCAAAGAGCTATTCGGAATAACGATACCATTTCCAGTAATAGCAGACCTAGACATGAAAGTCGCCAACTTATTCGGCATGATACATCCAGGTGAAAGCACGACAGCAGCCGTAAGATGCGTCTTTGTAATTGACCCTGAGATGAAACTTAGAGCCATGATTTACTATCCGATAAACGTTGGAAGAAACATGCAGGAAATCTTAAGGTTAATAGATGCCCTACAGACCGCTGACAAATATAAAGTTGCAACTCCGGCTAACTGGAAACCAGGCGATGACGTAATAGTCCTTCCACCAGCAACCCAAGAAGCAGCAGAAAAACGCTTACAAGAAGGCTATGAATGCATAGATTGGTTCCTATGCAAAAAGAAACTCTCAACTCAATCCCCTAATTTTTGAATGCGGTGAAAATGCGAGGAAAATATAGTGAACGAAGAGGCTTTTAGAAAGAGAACTGAACGTTTTCAGAGGCTGATGAGAGAAAACAGTATAGACGCATCGATGATTCGAACTCTTTCATCCTTTATGTATTTCACGGGAATCAAATGGCTCAGGCCTGCGTTGCTGATACCGGCGGAAGGTGAACCTACAGCCTTCATCTTTCAGTATGAAACCGAAGAATTTGCTGAAAACTCATGGATTAAAAACTTTAAAACTTACAGAAGGGTAAGCGAACTCCTACGGGCTGTTTCAGGAACAATAAGACAAGAAGGCTACAAAACCCTTGGATTCGATTATTTCGTTGAAAGAGACTCCTACGTGTTGTTCTTTGAAATCTTCAAGAAAATGAACGCTCAAGCACAGATAAAGGATGTTCACGCTCTGATAATGCAACTGCGTATGATTAAGGATTCCGGAGAAATTGAAGCAATAAAGCAAGCTTCAAAAATCGCGGAGCTGGGAATGAAAAGCGCCATTGACGCCGTTAATGTGGGAGCCAGCGAGCTGGAAGTTGCAGCCGAAGCCATAAGAACTCTCATGAAAAAGGGTTCAGAGAATCCCCATGTCTATGTAACTACTGGTCCAAAACCACGCATTCACGCTGAACCTCGCTGCTGGTCAAGAATCAAGCAAAACGATGTTGTCGAAATAGTTTTGGCAACAGACTATCACGGGTATTACAGCAACCTCACAAGAACAGTGTTTACAGGCGGGCTTTCAGAAGAAAAGAGCAAAGCCTTGGATGTTTTTCTAGAAGCACATCAAACCGCGGAAGAACATCTAAGAGTAGGAGTGAAATTTTCAGAGATCGAAAACATGCTTAAAGAACTCTTTGAAAGGAAAGGTTACGGACAATATTACGTTGTCGGTTTTACACATGGAGTGGGTCTTCTAACGGAGGAAGACCCGATAACAACCATAGTGGTTCCCCACAGACAGTATATAGCCGCCGAAAACATGACTCTAGCATCTGTCCATGCTCCTCTAACGATTCCGAAGATCGGCACAATAAAACTTGAAGACACATACGTCATAAAACCGGAAAAAGCTGAGAGATTGACAAGTTTTGATTATAAAATAACAAAATAGGATAGTGATAAAAATGGAAAAGTATAGATGCACAATCTGTGGATACATATATGACCCTGAAAAGGGCGACCCAGATTCTGGGGTATCCCCAGGGACTTCTTTTGAAGACCTCCCAGACAATTGGACCTGTCCGCTTTGCGGAGCAACAAAAGATCAGTTTGAAGAGGTGAAATAAATGAAGCCTAGGAAACTAAAAACAAACGTTTACTGGGTTGGAGCAGTAGATTGGGATCGAAGGCTCTTCGACGAGCTTATTCCCCTTCCAGACGGAACAAGCTACAACGCTTACCTAATCAAAGGCAGCGAAAAAACAGCTCTAATCGACACGGTTGACCCAACTATGACGAACTTCTTAACAAGTAATCTCCAACTGTTAAAAGTCAAAAACATTGATTATATAATCGCAAACCACGCGGAACAAGATCACTCTGGAACGCTGCCGCAAATATTGAAACTTTATCCCAACGCCAAGGTGATTGCAACACCAAAGTGTAAAGACTTGCTTATGGAATTACTTCTAATCCCAGAATACAAAATCGTAACAGTAGAAGACGGAGAAACTCTATCATTGGGGGATAAAACGTTAGAGTTTATCCATGCTCCTTGGGTTCATTGGCCTGAAACCATGCTTACGTATTTGCGGGAAGACAAGATTCTCTTTACCTGTGACTTGTTCGGTTCCCACCTTGCAACATCTGACTTGTACGTGGCTGACGAAGCCGCGGTTTACGAAGCTGCCAAGAGATATTATGCTGAAATCATGATGCCTTTTAGAACAGTTATTCAGAGAAACTTAGAGAAAATAAAGGATTTACAAATAGAAATTATAGCGCCGAGTCATGGGCCAATCTATGACAAGCCAAACTTTATTGTCGAAGCTTATAAAGAATGGGTTTACACTCCACCTAAAAACATTGTTGTACTGCCTTACGTTTCAATGCATGGAAGCACCAAAAAGATGGTGGAATACCTTGTTACCGCCTTGGTTGAACGTGGCATAACCGTGAAACAGTTTAACTTAACAAAAACAGATATCGGAAAATTGGCTATGGCGTTAGTGGACGCCGCGACAATCGTAGTGGGTTCACCCACCGTATTGGTTGGTCCACATCCGAAGGTTATCTATGCGGTTTACCTTGCAAACGCTTTGAGGCCGAAACTGAAGTTTGCGTCAATAATCGGGTCCTATGGTTGGGGCGGCAGAACGGTTGAGCAGATCAAAGGTATGCTCTCTAACCTTAAAGTGGAGCTGCTTGAACCTGTTGTCATAAGAGGATTCCCAAAAGAAGATGATTTCCGAGCGTTAAACAGGTTAGCTGACGAAATTGTAAATAAACATAGAGAACACGGTATAGTCTCTTAATGTGGAATTATGAAGGAGGTGAGTATATGGGAACAAAGGGAAAGGAAATAGTTCGTATAAGTGTAAATAAACTGTTGAAGCTACTCAATAAAGCGTATGCAGATGAATGGTTGGCTTACTATCAGTACTGGGTCAGTGCAAAAATAGTGAAAGGAAAAATGAGAAAAGCGGTGGCTGATGAACTAGTTGAGCATGCTAGTGATGAACTTAAACACGCTGGTATGCTTGCGGACAGAATAATTCAGCTCGGAGGTGTGCCCTTAACAGATTTCACAAAGCTTAACAACAACGCGAATTGCAAATATGCGAACCCGACAAAACCGGATACGGCAAAAATATTAAGGCAAGCGATAGATGGTGAACGTTGCGCTATTGACGTTTACAACGAACTGCTTAAGGTGTTGAAAGACAAAGACGAAATAACCTACCATACGGTCTTGGAGATATTAGAAGATGAAGTGGAGCACGAGGAAGACTTCCAAACCTTATTGGATGACGTGAAATCGTTAACCAAGGGGAAGGCGTAACTCGTTGTTCACTTCCACCATTTTCAGTTATTTAAAAACGTGAGAAAAAATAAATTAAATGTGAGGTGAAGAAAGATGATGTCTAAAATACCTATAAAAATAGAGAATGTTGAAAAGAAAATTCTTGACCGTGAAATATTGAGAGTGGCAATGATAGCTGAGTTAGACGCGATAAGTCTTTATGAACAATTAGCAGCCGTAACGGAGAACGAAAACATAAAAAAGGTTCTGCTAGACGTAGCCAAAGAAGAAAAAACGCACATGGGTGAGTTTCAAACCTTACTTCTAAAAGAGGACAAAGAACAAAGCGACGAGTTGGAAGAAGGCAAAAAAGAAGTTGAGGAGATGACTGGATGACGGAACAAAAACAAGTTTACAAATGTAACATATGCGGGAACATAGTTGAGGTTCTGCATGTTGGAAGAGGACAGCTTGTCTGCTGTGGCAAACCCATGGAGTTGTTAACCGAAAAAACAGAAGACATTGGTCTGGAAAAGCATGTTCCCGTGATAGAAAAGACAGAAAAAGGATACAGAGTAAAAGTTGGCAACGTTCCACATCCGATGGAAGAGAACCATCACATCGAATGGATAGAGATAATCGCCAACGGCAAGGTTTACAGAAAATTCTTGGAACCAGGAGACAAGCCAGAAGCAGAATTTGAAATCACGGCTGAGAAAATAACGGCGAGGGAACACTGCAACATCCATGGATTATGGAAATCCAAGGCATGAACGCTCATCTCTTAGAATCCATTGAAAACTTGAAAAATAGTGAAGTAAAAAACCTAGTGAACACTCGAATAAGAGAATTCAAAGAAAATGGTGCAAAATCCAACGGTGAAATTTTCATAGAACTCTGTTTCTGCATTCTAACCGCGAATTTCAACGCTGAGAAAGCCATAAAAATCCAAACAGAAATAGGAAAAGACTTCTTAACTCTCCCGGAATCTCAACTGGCGGAAAAACTAAAGAGGCTTGGCCATCGTTACCCTAACACCCGAGCGAAATACATCGTAAAAGCAAGAAAATACAAGGATTCATTGAAGGAAGTTATTAGCTCTTTTAACGTTGAAGATGAGTTAAGGGAATGGCTTGTCAAGAACATAAAAGGAATAGGATACAAAGAGGCTAGCCATTTCCTTAGAAACATAGGTTACACAAACTTCGCCATTATAGATTTCCACATAACCGACTTGTTGGCAAGATACAAGCTGCTCGAAAAACCAAAAACATTAACGAAAAAAGAGTACTTTAAAATCGAAAACTTATTACGGGAAATCGCTGAAAAATCGAATCTTAATTTGGCGGAGTTAGACCTCTACCTTTGGTATATGGAGACCGGAAAAATACTGAAATAACGTTGTTATTCGCTCGTCTTAACCTCTGGCAGCGTAAGATTTCCGTAAGGCATCACCCAAACTTTCGCTTTTTTCCCAGCGACATTGAAAGCCTCATTTAAGGCATCGTTCACCGCTCTAGCCGTTTTTAACCTAAAAATGTCTGTGGCGTAATAGTCTGGCATCGCCGAAACAAGAATTATCTTGACTTTCTGCAAAGCCTTCATTAAATGATACGCTGTTTGCCCGCCGAAAGCAAACTTTCGCTTAATTTTTCTTTCAATATCCTTCAAATTCTTGAACTTAACCATCCAGTCATAAAAGGTTTGATTCCCGTATCCCTCGCGGCATTCAGCCGCCAAGATTATCAACCCGCCACGCTTAACAACTCTTAAAGCGCTGTCGACAGCCTCGTATGCTCTGTACAGGCTTGAATCAGCTGGATATCCACCAGCGCCAACGACAACCACATCAGCTCTGCGGTCAACGCTTATCCGATAGGTTTCATCGACAAGTTTCACCCCTTCATAGAAGGCTTGTTCCAAATCACCTGCAAAAGCCTTAACGATCTCACCTTTACTGTTCGTTACAACATTTAAAATGAAATCAACCTTCGCAAGTTTCGCTGCCTCAATCATGTCTTCATGAATCGGATTGCCGCTTAAAACTCCTTTTTTAGCCTGAGAATCCAGAATCATAGTGTGATCATGCCTTATGGTTTCCTCACCGCACACACCGGGTAAAACGCTTTTTCTTCCACCTCCATAACCTGCATAACAGTGAAAACGTATCTCTCCCGTCAAAATTTTGACGTCAGCTTCTGTGAAAAAGGCTTTGTTCAAGTAAACATTTGTTCCGTGTTTTGTTTTACCCGCGTAAGCGAGGTCTTGACCCTTAAAGTCATGTCTTACGGTTTTCACCTGTTTCAGAAACTCTTCGTTTATAATTCTCTCGGGGGCTTCGCATCCAAAGATAACTCTCACGTTCTCGTTTTTGACGCCTATTGCGTTCAATTTTTCGATTATTGATGAAACCATGATGTTAGCTAAATCTGGTTTAGCTATGTCGTTTACGACTATTGCGACTTTGTTTTCTGGTTTAACGATTTTGCTTAGAGTTTCAGAACCTATCGGCTGTTCTAAAGCTCTTTTAACCTCTGCTTCAGCGTCTGTTACGGCTGGTTTTTCCTTCGGTTCGATGGAGCCTAAAAAGTTTCGTGTGGGAATTCTTGCGCAGACTTCTGTTTTTCCGTAAGGCAGCCAAACGTCAACCATGCCGAACTTCTCCAATTGAAAGTTAAAGACTCTTAAACATCTTTTAAGCCTTATCAAAGGTCTTTTAAATGGTTAACAACATAATCCTACATTGGTGAGCGTGATGTCCATTGAAACAAAGACCCCGGGAAAAAACGAGATATTGTTCACTTGGTTTAACCGCTACTCCGGCGTGACTATTAAAACTCCTTCCAAAACGTTGGTTATAGACCCTGTGGATGTCAAACCAAAAGAATTCAAAAAAGTTGATGTCGTTTTAATTACACATGAACACTACGACCACTTAGATCCTTTCATTATCTCCGAGTTACATAAACTGACACAATGCGATTTAGTTGCTGATCCAACATCAGCGGATAGACTCCGCAACACAATTCCATCGGAAAAACTCCACGCGATTCAGCCTGGTTCGGAGTTAAAGTTCGGAGAAGTTTCAGTTAAAGCCGAAAAGAGCAATCATCCGCCAGCGGCTACACCTGTAACATACATTATCACAAGCGAGGACGGTGTTAAAGTGTTTCACACAGCCGACAGTCTACCGTTCCCAGAGATGACCGCGATAGGGGAAAGAGAGAAGCCTGATGTTGTCTTCTGCACCGTTGGAATCGCCCCTGGCGCTTCACCAGAAAAGGGTGTTGAAATTGCAAAGTTAACAAAGCCTAAGATAGCTGTTCCGTATCATGCAAGTTCACCAACGGAGCTGAAAAGGTTCGCTGAACTTCTCAGAAAAGAAATGCCAAACATCAACTGTTTAATAGCTGAAAATGGTAAAATCTATCAAGTTTCAAAGAAGGCGTGAGGATTTGACGAGAGGCAAAACCAGCGAAATCTGTAAAATTCTGAATAAAATAGGCGCTCTGCAATTCGGAACTTTCAAGCTCACCAGCGGGCGAGTAAGCCCTTACTACATAGATTTAAGAATAGTTCCAAGCTTTCCAGATGTCTTTAAAAAAATCTGCGACTTCTACGTTTCTTTTATAAAGAAGGAAGTCGGGGTTGAAAACTTTGACAGAATAGCCGGGGTTCCTGTCGCCGGGATACCCTTTGCGTCGGTAATAGCGTATAACTTCAAAAAACCCTTCCTCTACATCCGGAAGGGTGTTCGTCTCCATGGAAGACAGAGAAGAATCGAAGGGGTTATAACACCCGGAGATCGTGTCTTGCTAGTTGACGATCTGATAACCACAGGTTTGTCTTTGAAAAACGCCGCAGAAACCGTGACTGCGGAAGGTGGAGTAGTGACGAACGCTGTGGTTCTCTTGGACAGGGAGGAAGGGGGGGCAGAGAAACTCGCGAAAGAAGGTGTCAAGCTTCATGCGATGCTGAAAATCAGCGAGATAGCAAAAGAGCTGAATGAAATAGGAGCGATAGATGATGAGCAGTTGAAGATAATTTTAAAGCAGATCAAAAAAAGGTGAAGTGTTTTACTCGTAGAATATTAAATCTTGCTCTTCTAGCATTTCATGAAGTTTGTGCACAGCATCGTAAACGTCTTGTTCTTTTTTGGCTCCTGTGCAAACCAGTTTGCCGCTTGCGAAAAGTAGTATGACAACTTTCGGTTCATCCATTCTGTAGATTAATCCTGGAAACTGCTCTGGCTCATACATTGTTTTTCCAAGGGAATAAGCCGCTTTCTCAAGGTCTATCATTCCACCTAAACTCGCAGAGGCAACTATGTTCTGAATTTTAAGCTCTGGTTTCCCTATAATTATTATTCCACCTTTTTTCAATTCTTTTATAACCTTCATAACGGCTCTTCTCGCTTCTTTTTCAGACTTAGCCCCTGTGCAAACCATTTTTCCAGAGTTAAAAATCAAAGTAGCGGTCTTCGGACGTTTAAGTCTGAACACCAACCCTGGGAACTGTTCCGGTCGGTATTCTACTCCTGGATAACCCTTAACAACAGCGTTTAAATCAACTTTCTGGTTGAGAGTCGCTGATGCAACAACGTTTTCGATGTTTATTATAGGTTTATTATAGCCTTAACCTTAGGCATAAATACCACTTCTTATATTGAGTGCTTAAATACTTTATAAAGCCTTAGGTTCGCTCAAAACTTCTTGCTGTTCTGTCTCTCTTCTCTCCATCAGATAGTCAAATAACGTCCAAACATCAACTATGCAAAGAATCAAAATTGAAAATTGAAGCCAAGAAAACGTCGGGACTCCTTGTCTTACGCTTCCATTTAATAAACAATCATCAATCTTATATGTAAGAAAACCTTGCGAAAGAATCGTTCCATTAACGTAGTTATGAGAGCTCTTAAAGCTTTCGTGGTATTGTAGGTCAGGGTACATGCCCCGAATGGTTACTGCTTGTGGGGGATCGGCGCCTGGTTGCCAGAAAGTGAAGGCACCCCACAAGCTGAAGATTGCAAAGCTTATGATAAGCAAATTTAAAATTAAAACGTAGACTGTTTTTACGTCTATTTTTCCAAATAACCTCTTTCTTTTTTCTGTTTGCTTTTCTTCTTTGACGGGTTCACTCTCATCTTCTGTTGTGAATGGGAACGTTAGAATAATTATAAAAATGAGTATTATTAGAAAAATTAGCAAGTAAACGTTTCCTTGTGAGTGTAAAAGCAATGCAAAATTACCTACAAATGGAATTTTAACTATCACCTTGCCTACCAAGTTTTGTTCAGGGAAATTTTCATCTGCACCCGGCGGATTGTTATCACCATGTGTTGTAATCCAATAAACATCATTTCTTAGCTCCTTTTTAACGGCTCTGTGAACGATGAGTTTTCCAGTGACTGGATGCTTAAAGACAACTATGTCGCCTGTTGTGTAGTTAGCGTTTAAGTAGGCTGGGTCTACGTGTTGAACTATTATTAAGTCTCCAACATTTAGCGTTGGGAGCATGCTTGTTGATGCTACTGCTAAGGCTGGATATTCTGTGCCTAACGCTGCTTGGAAGCCTAGCCAGAATCCGAAAACTATTGCTATTATTAGAATTATTGTTATTACGGTTTTGAAATACTCGTTTCGCCAGAGTCTTTGAAAAGTTTCCATAGTCACCGTTATCCTATCTTTTCAACATTTGTTCTCGAGTGATTTAGGCTTGTAGCTTTTAAAACTTAACGCTTAATTTTGAGAAATAAAGAGGGGAAATGGCGTTTGTAAGCTTAAAGTTCTATGCCTTCTGAACCCAGTTTTGCCTTGCTTACTACGGCTCTGAATTTTTTGCCGCATTTTGGACATTCGAACATACCGAATATTGTCACTGTGATCCGCATCTTTTTATCTGGGAAGGGGGCGACGAGTTCCCAGGTTTTGTATGGTTCTTTAACGGGTGTTCCGCATTCTGGGCAGACGACTTGTCTCTGTTTGGTCTTAGTTTTTGGCATTTGTCACGCCAACGTTAGGCTTCTAAATTTTCTTTTTGCTTAACACAACGCGGAATGGTTTCTTACATTTTGGACAATCAAAAAGCCCTATTTCTAGCTGCATCCTTTTTCCTTTTCTGTCTGGGCGTCCAGCCATCTTCCATGTTTTTCTCGGTTTCTTAACTTCTGTTCCGCATTTTGGACATTTAGCCATTTATTTTCCTCCAACATATTCGATATCCATGGTTTTCTGATGATGATGGATAAAAAATTTTCCATTGTTTTCGAATAGAAAATCTCAGATTAAACATTGAATTTATACATTTTTTTGCAAAATGAAGGTTTTTCTGCAAAAGCTTTTAAGTTAAACGTGGAAACCATAATCGGATGGAATTAGTTATGGAGGAAGACTTGGCTTTATACGCCGTTAAACTTGCTTCTGAATTGGGCGCAGAATACGTTGACGCTAGACTTGAAGACCACTACAATGAAATAATCGTGGTCGCCGATGGTAAGGTTCAGCAAGGCGTAATCAACCGTAAACGCGGAATAGGCGTGCGAACGC
>PIYA01000062.1 GCA_003601785.1 Candidatus Bathyarchaeota archaeon | reverse complement strand
CACTCTAGGATCATCATAAGACATGGGAATGATGTGAGGCGACGGCTAAGAGCTATAGGCTGTGAAAAAAGCCACTAACCTGCACTGACCTTTAAATTTTAAATTCAAATGATGAGAAAACTGTGGTATAGGAGGGTAACTATGCTCAGAGATTTCAACCTTTTAGCCACCACATCCCGTGGAAACGAAGAGAACGCTTGTTCAGAACTTTGGTATCTACTTGGCGAAGTTGGTGACTCGGCGGCAACCGTTGATAAAACAGGAGTTGCGGGTTTAATAGCTGCAAAAACAGCTGCAAAAACAGCCTTTAATCCCTTTGAGATTATAGGTAAACTTCGTAAAATTTTGCATGAACGTCCCTATGAGTTTCGATACACTCTCAGGGTGATTCCTATAGAGAAGGTTGTTCGCACAGATTTAGGTGTCATCCAACGTGCAGCCACAGAGTTAGCCTCCAAAATAGGTGAAAACGAAACGTTCCGCGTCACAGTTGAGAAACGTTTCACGCAGCTCTCCACAAAGGACATCGTTGAGGCTGCGGCGGCTAACATCGAGAGGAACGTTGACTTGAACAAGCCTGACAAAATCTTGCTGGTTGAAGTTATCGGTGGTTTTACGGGGATGTCTGTGATTAAGCCTGAGGACATCTTGTCCGTTATGAAAGAAAAAATATTGTGAGCCTAACGTTTAGTGGCTAGCAGTGCCACACGTTCAATCACAAGGTCAACCAACGCTTTTTTCAAGTCGCCTTTTCTCATAACGGCTTTGATTTCCTCATCTGAAATCTCAAAGTTTTTTTTAGCCAAAGCCATTTTTTCCTCTGAAAACTCCAAGGTTTCGTCATCATTTTTCACGTTTACGATTCTTTGAATATTTGCTAAGGCTAAGTTCACCTCTTCCGGTTTTTCTCCTATTATCAACACCGCAATCTCAGATGAACCCGATTTAACCCCGAAGACGTTCATGGCCTTCTTGATTTGGCGTTGTGCCGAAGCGTAGAGCATGGTTTCCATCGCAAGATTTCTCGATATGTTTGTTTTGTTTTTGAAGGCTTTTAACGCGTTTAGGGCTGCGAAATAGAGATGCTGCCATGTTGCGATAGTTTTTGCGTCAAAAAATTGAGCTTCAACTTTTGAGGTCTTTGCCTTTTGAACAGCCTTTAAGAATTTTTCTTTGTCTCGTATTTTCACGTTTTTAAAACCAGTGATTAAAATGTATTTTTTGAACTCTTTCGCGTATTTCAGCAATTTTCTTCCTCTAAAATTTCTGAGGTGAACCTTTTAACGAGTTTTGCTGGAACCCCAGATTCTATTAGCTTTTGAGTTTCTTCTTCTACGGATTTCTCCTTTTCCTTACATTTCTTGATGATTTTTTTAACGGTTTCTTTCACTTCCCACGGGAAGACTATCCAAAGGCTTGTTTCCCTTTCGTAATAGTCTGGTTTGACGATGCTCCAGGGCTTGTAATAAACGGTTGCTATCTTAATCTCTGATGCTCCTCTCTCGGTCAAATGTTCCTTCACAAGTTTCAAACTCTTACCAGTGTCAGCAACTTCGTCTACAACCAACACTTTTTTACCTTTCACATTCACTGAAACGGGCTGCGTCAGCGTCGGTTCCCCCTTTGTCTCGGCAACTCCAAGGTAGAATTCAGCTCTGACATTCGCGAGGTTTGGATTGTCAAGCAAATCTGATAAGACTCGGGCTGGCGGCCATCCGCCACGAGAAACACCGACGATTACGTCTGGTTTGAATCCGTCTCTGCGGATTTTTTCAGCCATGTTCAAGAGCATAGTGTATATCTGATTCCATGTTGGAACCTCAAATTCGCCTTTCGGCTTCAAAGTCTGTTTCCTCTTCTGGTTTGTTAGGTTCTCCTTGAACGCACATAAATTCTTCGTTTATTGGAAAATGGTTTTGTTCGCAAATAAGTTGATAACTTAAATAAGAGGGAAAGTTAGAAATGAAAGTGCAAAAACTGAGAAGGTGATGCCGTAATGGTTTCAATCAAATGGTTGGGACACGCAAGTTTTCTGATCAAGGCTGAAGGGAAAAACATCTACATAGACCCCTACGAAGGTGAATATTCAGAAAAAGCGGATTTAATACTGGTGACACACTCACATTTTGACCACTGCGACACGTCTAAGATCAAAAAAATCCGCGGTGAAAACACCGTGATAATCGCCCCTGAAGACTGCGTTTCAAAGATAGGTGGAAACGTTAAGACGCTGAAGCCTGGAGAGGAAACAACCATCGGAAACTTGAGGGTTAAGGCCGTTGAAGCCTACAATTACAAACGGTTTAAGGCTCCGGGAAAGCCTTTCCACCCGAAGGGGTTTGGTGTTGGCTACTTGTTGACGGCTGAGGGAAAAACTATCTATCATGCAGGAGACACGGATTTTATCCCTGAAATGAAAAATCTTGGACACGTGGATGTCGCTCTGCTACCCAGCGGAGGCACATACACCATGGACAACGCTGAAGCCGCTGAAGCCGCGATAGCGATTAACCCTGAAGTTGCCGTGCCTATGCACCGTTGGGACACGAATCCAGAGGAGTTCAAGGATAAGGTGGAGGCTAACTCGAATGTTAAGGTTGTTGTGCTAGGGAAAGGCGAGGAATATCAAGTGTAAAGGGAAAATCTAATATCCGAACAACGTTTATTTTTCGACGTTAACGTGCAGAAAAGTTCTGTCGGATGGTTGAAATGAAAGCTAGAAAAAGGAAAACCAAAACTAAAGTGAAAGTTAAGAAGAGAGCTAAACGTCCAATAGACGAGTTGATTAAGGCTGGCAATTACAACCCGAAAACAAAAGAGATACACGTGATCACCGGAGAGAAACTTCACTGTGCCAATTGGCAGATTGAAGGAATTTTGAGGATGCTCTTCAACGTTTTAGACATAAACGTTGGCAGAGACCCGAAAAATCTTGTTGTTTACGGTGGATTCGGAAAAGCCGCTAGGAGCTGGGAGTGCTTTGAAACCATAGTGGACACGTTGTTAACCATGAAAGAGGATGAAACATTGGTTATTCAGAGTGGAAAACCAGTGGCCGTGTTCAGAACGCATAAGCTTGCCCCGAGAATGGTTATGTGTAACTCTATGCTTGTTGGGAAATGGGCGACTTGGGAGCACTTCTGGAAGTTGGAGAAGAAAGGTTTGATAATGTACGGGCAGTACACGGCTGGTTCCTGGAATTACATAGGCACTCAAGGGATTCTTCAAGGAACCTTTGAAACCTTCGCAAGCGTTGCAGACAAGCATTTTGGTGGAACGTTGAAAGGGAGGTTTGCCTTAACCGCTGGTTTAGGAGCCATGGGCAGTGCGCAGCCTCTCGCGATAAAAATGAATGACGGTGTGGGTCTTGTGGTTGAAGTTGACAGGGAGATGATAAGGAGAAGCATCGAAAACGGGTTGCTTGACACCTGGACTGACAGCTTCGACAAAGCCGTTAAGATGGTTCGTGAAGCCAAGAGGAAGAGGAAAGCCATAAGCATAGGCTTACTTGGAAACGCGGCGGATGTCCTTCCAAAGCTTCTACGTAAGAACATAATACCAGACGTGGTCACAGATCAAACTCCCGCCCATGACCCGTCAAGCTATGTTCCTTCAGGCCTCACCGTGAAGGAAGCTGAAAAGTTGAGGGTTAAGAACCCGAAGAAATACGTGAAGATGGCTATGGAGTCCATGAGAAAACACGTTGAGGCTATTGTTGGTTTCGTTGAGAAGGGAGCTGTCGCCTTTGAGTATGGAAACAACATAAGGAAGAACGCTTATGACGCGGGTTTCAAGAAGGCCTTCGCTTTTCCGGGTTTCATTCAAGCTTATCTGAGACCGATGCTTGAGGAGGGTAGGGGACCCTTCAGGTGGACTAGTCTGCGGGGTGACCCTAAGGACATAGCTAAGCTAGATGACGTTATCATTAAGGAGTTTGGATATAATAAGAGGCTTGTGCGGTGGATTAAGAAGGCTAGGAAAAACGTGAAGTTTCAGGGTCTTCCAGCGAGGGTTTGCTGGCTTGGATATGGTGAGCGAGCTAGGTTTGGCAAGATAGTGAACGACATGGTCGCTGACGGAGAGATAGGGCCAATATGGGTTGGAAGGGACCATTTGGACACTGGAAGTGTCGCATCGCCTTACAGGGAAACCGAAGGCATGAAGGATGGAAGCGACGCTGTTGCTGACTGGCCTATCCTGAACGCTTTGCTGAACGCTTGTGCTGGTGCAACGTGGATTGCTGTGCATCAGGGAGGTGGTATGGGTATGGGATACAGTATATCCGCTGGTTTCGGCATGGTTTTGGATGGAACTAAGGAGACTGAAGAAAAAGCCTTACGTTTGTTCACTTTTGACCCTGGCATCGGAGTTGTCAGACACGCTGACGCTGGCTATGCTATTTCTAAGAGGATAATTAAAGAGAAGGGAATTAAGGCGCCCATGGTGAAATAGGTCTTCCAAAACTAAGAAACTATAAGCCTCTAAACCTACCTTCTTTCTTTTTATTAACAGATTCTCTCTATTTTTTAGTTTTTCCTTTGCCATCGTCATTTTTGGAAATCATTTGAAAGTATAACCAGTACCAATATTAGGAGCGTGGCTCCGGCCTCTACTATCATATCTAGCATTATTGACAATCTTAACAGTAAGTTTCACAATGATCAAGTATGAAACAGATAGAAGAAGAAAAAGAATGCTAATCTTCGTTATTCTATTTTAGAAAGAATGAGAATCCTATTAGCTATTCAGTATGTTTTCTTCTGTGGACTATAACTGCTAGTAGTGTTGCTACCATGAATAATGGCAAAATGAGGAACTGTGGAAATTCTGGAACAATGTCGTAAACAACATGAAGGAAAAGCTCACCTTCCTCCATTGACGGTTCTATCGTTGTTCCTTCCATCCACTCATTCCATGAGGTTATCATAGCAATACCCAGATTACTGTCAGTGTGATCGAGTGCGATTTCCAGCATATCTCTGAACTTTGTCTCGTTACGAGGAAGTACAGCCCATGGTGGGCTGACGTTTGTGTTATTTGTATTATTAAACCCCGGATAGACGTTTGGAACAAAGGCGATTCCCTTTGAGCTCATTGTTGACAGCCATCGAGGATAGTATTTTCTGGCGTCTTCTAGTACTCCCCATTTCTTTCTTGGATCAGAGAAAAGGTAGCTCGTTGCGGCATTAATTGAATAAAGCCAATCTGAATTCAAATTGGTTGGCGACGGACCTCCACCCATGTCACCTATGATATAAAGGTTGACTCCCTTCTCTGCCAATTGCTGTCTTACATAGTCAAGCAGCTGGTGGACCCTTTGAACCGGCAACTTCTGATAAAGGTAGGGTATGTTGTAGATGAATAGAACTGGTTCAGCGTTTACTCGCAAG
>PIYA01000061.1 GCA_003601785.1 Candidatus Bathyarchaeota archaeon | reverse complement strand
ATTCCACTGTAGCTTAAGGCTCCCATATCCTCAGAATTATTTCGTTGAAAGGGAAGGCAGAAAATGGACATGTAACTGTCCACACTACAGGAAAAACGGGTTTTGCTCACATGTCTGCGCCGTGATGATCCTTGAAAGCTTAGAAAACGCTCAGAACAGCCAACGGGCCCGTTTAAAAAAAGCAGTGAAGGAGTTTGTAGGACATGGCTGAAGCTGAGGGAAAGGGCTTCCACAAGCAACACGACTGCGCCTCTAGCATACTTGACGAAAAGCGGCTTAACAATGGGAAGTTGGACCATGTCCAGCCGCACCCCCCTAAACAGCCTCAGCTCCGTTGCCCTGAATGCGGCAGCAAAAAAATATGGAGAGATGGGCTTCGCTATCTAAAAGACGGCAGCACAATTCAACGTTGGTTATGCAGAGCCTGCGGCTTCAGATTCAGCCAGTCTACGGCGAACAGCCAAGTAAAGATCAACATCAGCCGCCAAGTCCTTAAACAGCCTAACTCTGGAAAGAACCTTCTGCAACCGGATATCCTTCAAAGTGGTTTTTCCCTCAAGCCAACCTCTGAGGACCCGCCTTTCAAGAGCTGTGAACACATAGCTTCGCATACTTCATCAAAAAAGACTATTGCAGAGAAAGTATTAAATACTTTTGCTGACTATAATAGAGAACGTCAAGTATGCGCAGCCTTGACAAGAGGCGCGAAAAACTTGGCCGAGAGTGGAACCCGACAGAAAGAGCCCACGCGGGAGGGCACAGCGCAGACAGCAGACGTCAAAGGAAAAATCGTAGAGTTCATGTGGAAAATGCAGAAAAACGGGAGAAAGTTAAGCACAATAAAAAATTACGGGAAAGTTCTGAATGCACTGCTCAACTCAGGTGTAAACCTTCTTGACGTAGAAGAAGTTAAAGGATATCTTGCACGCGCTAAAATAAAACCTAGCAGTAAGAAGCAATATACAGACACATTGAAAATGTTTTATAAAACGCTTGACATTCAATGGCAGCCGCCAAAATATAAAGCTGAACCAGAGATTCCGTTTATTCCAACAGAAAAAGAATTAGACCAATTCATCGCTGCTGTCGGCAAAAAACTTGGAACGTTCCTCCAACTGTTAAAGGAAACAGGTGCAAGAGCAGGTGAAATTCAACGTTTAACCTGGGCGGATATAGACTTTAAACGTAGAACGGTGAGAATAAAGCCTTTAAAAGGAAGTCTTCCGAGGATTCTGCCAATTTCGTTAAAAGCGATAGAGATGTTGAAGAATCTGCCGAAAAAGTCGGAGCGCATCTTCGCAAAAGTCATCTATGGAACCTTTGGAGAGCAAAGGAGAAACGCAGCAAAAAAACTTGGAAATCCTCGCATATTGCAAATACACTTCCACACGTTCAGGCATTGGAAAGCAACTATGGAATATCATAAAACAAAAGACATAATTTACGTTAAACAACTACTCGGCCACAAGAATATTCAGAACACGCTGATCTACATAACCATTGAAAAAGCATTGTTCCAGCATGGTTTAGACGAAGAGTTTCACGTCAGAGTCGCCCAGAAACCTGAAGAGATCAAAGCGTTATTGGAAGCCGGATTCGAGTATGTGCTTCAAAAAGACGGTTTAGCTTTCTTCCGGAAACGCAAGTAAAAAGTAAGTTTTCAATGAAAAGAGAGAGTTTTTAACCAAAAGTTATATGTAAAATAATGGTTCTATGAGACTTTCTAACGAGGGAGAAAACCCATTGCCAAACTTACGTGTGTTGTTAAGCGATGAACCGGGGAAACGTGTTCTTCTGCTGGGTAACGAAGCCATCGCTAGAGGGATTTTGGAGGCTGGTATAGGCGTGGTCACAACCTATCCGGGTACACCAGCCTCTGAAATCGGAGATTCTGTTTCAGCCATCGCTGAGGAGGCGGGGCTTTACATGGAGTATTCAACCAACGAGATGGTTGCGGTTGAGGTTGCAGCTGGGGCTGTGAACTGTGGTGTTAGAGCCTTAACAGCCATGAAGCATGTTGGTTTGAATGTAGCCGCGGACGCTGTTATGACGTTGGCTTACATAGGTGTGAGAGGCGGCTACGTGATTGTCACGGCGGATGACCCTCAGTGTTACAGTTCCCAGAACGAGCAAGACAACCGTTTTTACGCGTTGCTGTCAAACCTTCCCTGTCTTGAACCTTCAACCCCTCAAGAAGCAAAGGATATGACCGTTTCGGCGGTTGAACTTTCAGAGGAGCTAGGGTTACCTGTGCTGTTGAGGACAACAACCCGTGTGAACCACACTCGAGGTCCCGTTGTCTACGGAAATCTCACAAAACCCAAGCTTAAAGGTGAGTTTGTGAGGGAACCCAACCGTTTGGTGATGGTTCCAGCCAACGCCAGACCTATGCATGTGAAACTTTTAGAGAAAGCGGAGAAAGCTGAGGAAATCAGTGAGAAATCACCCTACAACACCGTTGTTTACAAAGGAAACGGAGAGCTGGGCATAATCTGTTCAGGTTCAGCCTACAATTACGCGGCGGAAGCGACGAGCCTTTTAGGTTTGGACGTTGGAATCCTAAAGCTTGGGATGACCCATCCGCTTCCAGAAAGAATGATTGGAGAATTTCTCAAAACTTACAAGAAAATCGTTGTGGTTGAGGAGCTTGAACCTTACTTGGAGATGAATGTTAAAGCCATAGCCAAGGATTACGCTCCAACCGCGGAAATCTATGGAAAAATGCGTAGATCGTATTTTCCGAGGAAAGGTGAGCTTTCCACACGCGCGGTTGTAACGGGCTTGGCGGAGATAACTGGTAAAAAACCGCCGATAGACTTCGGAGAAATCGACAGCAAATACGCTGAAGCTGTAAAGGATTTGCCTTCCAGACCACCAATCTTGTGTCCAGGATGCCCTCACAGAGCCTCCTTTTACGTCATAAGAAAAGTCACCGGTGGAAAAGCGGTTTATCCAACAGACATAGGCTGTTACGCCTTAGGTTTTGCGCCTCCCTTAAGCATCGGTGACATACTGATATGTATGGGCTCAAGTGTGAGCACGGCGCAAGGGATAAACAAAGCGACAGGTGTGGACACGGTTGCGGTCATCGGTGACTCAACGTTTTTCCACGCTGCAATCCCAGGATTAATAAACGCCGTTTACAACAACCACAAGGTCACGCTGGCTGTTTTGGACAACTTAACAACAGCCATGACGGGACATCAACCGCATCCCGGGACTGGGACAACTGGGATGCACACTACAGCTACGAGGGTGCTTATTGAAAAGGTAGCTGAAGGCTGCGGGGTGAAATACGTTAGAGTTGTCAACCCCTTCAACATTGATGAAGCCTCAAGAGTTCTAAAGGAAGCTGTTCAGTATCCAGGACCTTCTGTCGTCGTGTTCAGAGCACCGTGCACCTTGATGTTGATGAGTGAAAAGAGACGTAAGGGAATAAAGACCGTGCCGTGTAGAGTCACAGACAGATGCACAAACTGTATGGCTTGCATCAAGCTCTTAGGCTGCCCAGCCATAACAATCAAGGATGGAAAAGTCAGCATTGACGAGACTCTCTGCACAGCCTGCGGATTGTGCGCTTCTATCTGTCCGTACAAAGCCATTGAATGTGGAGGAAGTTAGAATGGATGAGTTTAACATAGTTTTGGCTGGTGTGGGCGGGCAGGGAATACTCTTGGCTTCTGAGATTTTGGGAACTGCGGCGGTTAAAGAGGGGTTGAATGTTCGGGTGAGTGAGATTCACGGGATGGCTCAGCGTGGGGGAGCGGTGGTTTCTAACGTTAG
Organism: Candidatus Bathyarchaeota archaeon; assembly: GCA_003601785.1. Taxonomy (GTDB): domain Archaea; phylum Thermoproteota; class Bathyarchaeia; order Bathyarchaeales; family Bathycorpusculaceae; genus PIYA01. Next base: position 1,460 of record PIYA01000061.1, on the reverse strand, counting down.
AATAGGGGATAAGGTCTTAGCGCCAACTGTTTTAGAGGGAAAGGCGGATGTACTCTTAGGGTTTGAACCTTTAGAAACCCTGAGGAACCTCAAATTTGCCTCAGAAAAAACGCTTGTTTTGATGAACGATGAAACAGTCCCTCCAACAGAGTTGATGAGAACCATGAAGAAATATCCCGGTTTGAACGAGATAACGGAAAAAATCCACAGATTCACAAGAAAACTCATCGTTGTTAAAGCCGCAGACCTAGCCTTGAAAGCTGGAAACATTCTAACACGGAATGTCGCTTTGATCGGTGCTCTGGCTGCTACCGGAAACTTACCTGTTAAGGTTGAAAGTTTAGAAGAAGCCTTACGTGAGCTTGTTCCAGCGAAATATCTGGAGGTGAACCTTAAAGCGTTTAAACTGGGCTTTGAAGCGGTTGGGGAAAACAAAAGCAGCCGATTTTAAGTTTCTTTATTTTCTTTCTCGTTGTTTTTAATAGCCGCCAGCAGATTTCTGAAAAGCTTCATGTCAGAAGCGTTTACAAGGGGGATCTGGACGCCTCTTTCAATCTCGTATGTCTTCATGTACTTCGGAAACTCGGCGTAGCAAACGTGGCTTATTGGAAACTCCTTGTTCTTTAGCTCGTACTCAAAGGATTTTTCGTAAACCTCTAGGCATAATATGTAGCCGTCTATCCAGTAAAGCCTGTTCACTCCGTAGGTTACAGCGCACCACGCCAAGTCATGGGCGGAACGTTTGTCTAACCCTAAAACTTTGATTTTTCTTGTCGGAACGATTTCCACATCCACGCTTTTCACCTCTCGAACGGAGTGTTCAACACCTCTTTAACCTTATTTGTTATTTTCGGTCCAAGTCCACGGACGCTCTTGGACCAATCGTCAACGTTTATCAAAGCGTTCAGCGGAGTTTGATAAGATTTTAGGATAGCCACAGCCTTTTCTCTTCCAATATTGGGTAAACTCGCTACAAAGAACACTTGAGCGTCAGACACATTTTCAAATTTTTTGACGGGGTGAACCACTGGAATTCGCTTTTCAACAATCTGTTCCTGTTTTGCAGCCACATAGAGAAAGTCGATAGTTTCCTTATAAGAAGTTGTGTTAACCATGGGTATCCCGTTTTTAGCCAGATTGAACATGGCACCCCAGACAGCCGCCGGTTGGATTCTGCTGAACTTATATATTATGGGTAGATAGCCTTCCAAAACCAGTAAGGGTTTGGAATAAATCTCTTTCAAAGTGAAGATCTGTTCAAAAAGGTAGCGACGTGTAAGAGTGTAGACGAAATCGTGAACCGTTTTTCTCTCTATTGCGCATGCATCAGATATCACGTAGTCTCCCTTCTCCAACATTTGAACCTTAACGTTGACTCCTCGTTCCCTCAAGCCTTTAACAATCTTTGCAGCTGAGTTTGCCTCTCGACTGTCAACGATAATGGTTGGTTCACGCTGTTC
>PIYA01000060.1 GCA_003601785.1 Candidatus Bathyarchaeota archaeon | reverse complement strand
TATAGGGGCAGACCTTTATGCATGTTGAGCAGTCTATGCCGTTTTCACACCAGTAAAGGTAACATTTTTCAACGTCAACGTACCATTTTAGGGCTCCAGGGTTGTTCGATTTGCACTTTATCTCAAAGCTTGGTTCGTCATCCATAGAAATCGCTCCAGCTTCGCAGTGTTCAGCGCACAGCTTACATTTTTTGCAGAATTCTTTCACGCCGAACTCTATCGGTTTGTCTGGTTCTAACGGAAGATCTGTGAGAATTTTGCAGAGTCTAACTCTTGGACCGTACTGAGGTGTTATCAATAAGCCGTTGCGACCTAACTCTCCGAGTCCAGCGTCAATCGCGAGGGGAATGCTTAAAGCAGTGTCGTTTCCGCACTGAATCGCCTCGTATCCAAGGTTTCGAATAAACTCGCCTACACATGCGAGAGTGAAAGCCATTCTCGAATATCCCACCCCGGTGGCTGCTGCAGCCGGAACAGCAGGAGAGGTTGCGATTCCATCAGCATCCATAGCGATAGCCATGACAATGGCGTTCTCAAATTTTTCCGGAACATCAACATCTGCGTACAGCCATTCTCTATTAAGCTTGCAGATTCCGACGAGGGACGCTCCGAAAAGCTTCGCAGCTCGTTTAACCTGTTTGCTCATCTCACGTGTGTCGTTAACATCATATTTTGTTTTTGTCCAATCGATTCCTATTGTGTCGACGGAAGTTCTGTACGGTTTGATTTTTTTCCATGAGAAGCCCCCTTCAAATGCGTCGTGCACTATCCATGAAGCGTATGCTAAAGCGAAATCCACTCTTGAATATCCGGGTTTTCCGTCAATAACCATGTTGGGTACGTTTTCGTCATACATTCGGTTGTAGCCTTTCCACGAGGGGTCCCACATAACTCTTTCGAAAACCGTGTTTCTGCTGTGAAACCTATGGAGTTTGGATTTGTCAATGATGTAGGGTGGTTTTTCAACCTTCTTCACTTTAAACCTTGGAACTCTGCCTTTTCTATAAGTTTTCATGTTTCAGCACTTGAAGATAAAAGAAAGGTTCGTGAGTTTAAAATTTGCCGTTTTCCCGTCGGCTGTACTAGTAAATGTATTTCAAATGTGGAATCCTGATTCTTATCGGTCTTCTATATTTTCAATTCGTAACTGTTATCGATGAAAAAATGGAATATACACGTGATGTGTAGCCTTGAGGAAAAGCTTAACCTTTTTTCTCCTCTGCACGTTGGCGCTTTCAGCGTTTGTTGAGCTTGCGGAGTCAACAACTTCGACTTTCACCGTTCATGCGGGTGAGGAAGTCACTAAGCATTTGAACCTTGCGGTTGATGACCATGTTTTGATTAAGTTCACTGTTGTCGGGGAGACTGAGAATCTGCTTGATTTTTGGATAACGAATCCGGATGGGAGCGTGAAGGTTGAATTTAAAAAGAGAGGTGCTGTTGATTATTCCTTTGTCTGCGACGCCTCTGGCGATTATGTTTTACATTTTTCCAATAAAGGCTCCGCAGAAGACAAGCTTGTAACGTTGGATTATGAGGTTGAACATTACATTTTTGGGATGCCTCAGATGCTTTTTCTGACAATAATCATAGTGTTGGTTTGCATGGGCGCCGTGGCGGTTTTCTTCCTATCAGCCAAGCCTCATTGAATTTCAATGCTGATTTGAAATACGTATTTTGGTTTCTGCTGTGAATCGTGTAAACCATTTATACCGATAACGCATTATCCTTTCTGGTGAAGAATCATGTTGGTCACAAATAACGATTTGTTGTTGCCCGCTATGCGTGAAGCTTACGCTGTGGGTGCCTTTAACATAAACAACCTTGAGAGCCTATTGGCTGTTGTTGAGGCTGCCGTTGAGGAGCGTTCTCCGGTTATAGTTGCTGTTACGCCGAGCAGCATCCGTTATGCGGGTTTACCTTATGTTGCTGGTCTTGTGAAAACCGCGGCTGAGCGTTCTTCGGTGCCTATGTCTCTGCATCTTGACCATGGAAAGGACTTTGAAACAGTTACCAACTGTATAAGTGCTGGTTTCACATCTGTCATGATTGATGGTTCCCATTTAAGATTTGAAGAGAACATTGCGTTGACGAAAAGGGTTGTGGATTTGGCGCATTCTAAGGGGGTTTCTGTTGAGGCTGAGCTTGGGAGGCTGACGGGTGTGGAAGAGTCAACCGTTGAGCAGAGGGAAGCAGTTTTAACAGACCCTGATGCGGCTGGAGAGTTTGTTGAAAGAACGGGTGTCGATTCGCTCGCTGTTGCCATAGGGACATCCCACGGAGCCTACAAGTTTAAGGGTGAGCCTAAACTTGACTTTGAAAGGTTGCGGCTTATCAGAGAGAAGGTTAAGGTTCCCCTTGTTCTACACGGAGCCTCAAGTGTTCCCCAGTGGATTGTTGAGAAAGCTGTTAAGTACGGGGCTGAATTGACCGGAGCGAAGGGGATACCGGAAGAGCATATAAGGAAAGCTGTTTCCTTGGGTATTTCCAAGATAAACATAGACACTGATCTGAGACTTGCCTTCACAGCGGCGATACGTGAATTTTTAACGGAGTCTCCTAAGGTGTTTGATCCTCGGAAGATTCTGGGGTCAGCGAGGGAAGCTATGAAAGAGGTTGTTAAGGCTAAGATGCGGTTGTTTGGGAGTTCGGGAAAGGCGTGAGGTGAAGCAGGGTGAAGGTTGGAGTTTTAAGCGGTGGTGGAGACGCGCCGGGGATAAACGCTGTCATACGCGCGGTTGTCAAGAAAGGGATTCAATATTATGGCTATGAAATGGTTGGGATAAGAGACGGGTGGCGTGGGCTTCTTGAGGGAAGTTTTTCCTCTTTAGATTTGAAGGCTGTTTCCGGTATTCTCCCGAAGGGGGGTTCCATCCTCGGAACTTCGAGGACTAACCCGTTCAAACGTGAAGGTGGAGCTGAAAAAATATTGGAGAACGCTGAAAAGGCTGGGATAGACGCTGTTGTTGTCATCGGCGGCGAGGACACCTTGGGGGTAGCCCACAAGATGAGTGAGCTGGGATTGAAATGTGTTGGTGTGCCTAAGACGATAGACAATGATTTGGTTGGCACGGATTACACCTTTGGCTTTCACACGGCTGTGGCTATAGCGACGGAGGCTCTTGACAGGCTTCACACGACTGCTGAGGCTCATCACAGGGTTATAATCCTTGAGGTTATGGGTAGATACACGGGTTGGATTGCCTTGGAAGCTGGGATAGCTGGGGGTGCAGATGCTATACTTATTCCTGAGAAACCCTTTGACATGGATGAGGTTTGTGAGTATATTAGGCGGAGGCAGAAGCGTGGGAGAAACTTCAGTATAATAGTTGTCGCTGAAGGAGCCAAACCGAAGGGTGGTGCTGAGATTTTGTACAGTGAAACCGTGGATGAGTTTGGGCATGTTCGTTTCGGCGGTGTTGGCTACTACATTGGGAAAGAGATTGAGAAGTGTATGGGAATCGAGACGAGAGTTGTTGTTTTGGGGCATCTGCAGCGGGGTGGTTCTCCAACAGCCTTTGACAGAGTTTTAGCCACGAGATACGGGATAGCCGCCATAGACTTGGTGCATGAGGGAAAGTTCGGGTACATGGTTGCCCTCCAAGGGAACAAGATAGTCTCGGTTCCGTTGAAGGAAATCGTTGGCAAGAGGAAAACCGTGAATCTGGAGCTTTACGACATAGCGAAGGTTTTCTTCGGCTGAAAAGACTTACGTTGCTAAAACGCTTGCAAGCCTTAACAATTTCAAGTCTAGGGGCTTCTCTGTTTTACAGGATTTCTCAAGCTCTATGCTTGTGATTCTACCTTTCTGCAGTCCAACTATTCTGTTTCCTCGCCCTTTTAGTAAGAGTTTAACGGCTTTGTCTGCGAACAGGCTGGCTAGCAGTCTGCTTCTAGCTGTGGGACTGCCTCCTCTTTGTGCGTAGCCTAGGATGCTTAGTCTAACCTCCGCTGCGGTGTTCTTTTCGATTTCTTTTGCGAGTTTACGGGTGTCGCCTATTCCTTCCGCCGCCACTATTATGCTTGATTTCTTTCCTTTTGCACTGTTTTCCTTCAAAATCTTGAAGATTTCTTCCTTTTCAAATTTTACTTCTGGAACCAGGATTATTTCGGCTCCAACGGTTATTCCAACTGTTAGGGCTAGGAAACCTCTTTTTCTTCCCATAACCTCAACTATAAACGTTCTCTCGTGGGAAATCGCCGTGTCTCTGATCTTGTCGATTTCGTTGACCGCTGTGTTAACCGCGGTGTCGAAGCCTATTGTTTCATCCGTTCCGAAAACATCGTTGTCGATTGTAGCTGGAACGCCAACTATCAGGGTGTCTGTTTCTCTGCTCAGCTCTAAGGCACCTTTGAAGGAGCCGTTGCCGCCGATGACTATTAATCCGTCAACCTTATTCAAATCCAGAGTCTCAGCGGCTTTTCTGATCATCTCTTTCCTTTTGAACTGTGGACATCTCAACGTGTGTAGGATTGTTCCGCCTGACTGTATTATTCCGCCGACGGAACGCGGGGTTAAGGGTCTGAACTTGCTCTCGATTAAGCCTTCCCATCCTCTCTCGAAGCCTAAAACTTGAAGATTTTCCGAGTAGGCTATGCGGGTTATGGCTCTGATGGCTGCGTTCATACCCGGCGCGTCTCCACCGCTCGTGACAACACCAATAGTTCGCATACCTACGCCTCTTCAAATCTCATAAATTTTAAACACAATTCTGTGCTAATCAGAAATAAGCTTGACTGTTAAATAAGCTGGTTTGTAAGGAGACGAGAACTTCAACACCGACAATTTCATGTTCAAGAGAATTTACCTTTTTTCGCAAGGTTTATGGCGATTTCCGCGATGTCAGCACCGTATTCTGCTGTTCTTCGGATACTTTCAAGGATAAGTCTTAAGCCGATTACTGTTCTAACGTTTAGTTTAGCTAGAAGAATTTGTTCTATCGTCTCTTTTTCTAGTTTTGTTACCTTACTGGTTTTTGCGATGGCTTGGTTGGCTTGCTTGATGTTAAGTTGATAAACAGATTTCATTGCTTCTTGACAAACACCGATGGAAGTGTTGCTCATTTCTGAGATTGAAACGATGATGTTGTCAATGATGGGGTATTTCAGTGTTGGTGTTACTTGCCCTATTCTTGCGGCGTGATCTGCTATTCTTTCGATGCTCTTAGCAATCAATCGGTAGCCTAGGCAATCCCTCGAAGTTAATAGCCCTATTTCTTCTATCATAAATCTGTTTTGAACGGCCATTTTCAGTTGTCTGATAACGAAGAAGTATAG
>PIYA01000059.1 GCA_003601785.1 Candidatus Bathyarchaeota archaeon | reverse complement strand
AAAACCTCATCACGGATACCGCTGATCTCAACCTCATAATCGCCAATCCTAACACGAAAAGAAAAGACGCTTGAATTTTTCTTAACAGCTCTCCCAGACAATTCCTTCCCCAAGTATAGAACGCGCTAATCGCTTTTAGAATTTACGCAAATGTTGATTTTCAAAGGCTTTCTGAAACATTTTCTTTCGACCCACTTCTCTTCCTCGAAAATAGCGGGTGAAAACCGTCAATTTCATTTAGCAAAGTTTTTATACAATTCCCTCTCCATGTGGAGCCATGGTGTTTGAAAATGCGTTTAAAAATAATGTTACTACTTTCAATAACGCTGCTAGTTTTCGCTCTGAACTACAATGGAACATCAAGTGTTAATGCATCTGTTGAGGGCTCTCCAGAGCTTTTAGAAACAATCAACGTGAATGTAAACTGCACAACAGCTACCGTCATTACAAATAGCATGATTACGTCAAGTAACACTTCATTTATTCACGCTCCACCTGGGCTAGATATGAACGAGACAAAGTTAGAGAACATAACAACAATCGGAATAGAAGTCTCAACTGTGCAGTCACTTCTGGTATACGTATTCAATAACACAGACGCTGCTACTGCACGAACCATCACAGACAACGTAACCTCTTCCATAGCTGACGCCTTTAACATCACCAGCTTCACATGGAACTCAACAGGCACAAGTAACACCTACGTTAACATAACATACACGGGACCTGGAAAAGAGAACTTAACTGCTTATACTGAATGGTTAATGTCTCAGTGTCTAGCCTCGGACCTGGAGGGTTTTTCATCAACATTTCTTCCGATGACCAGCAAACCAACTGCTTCCGTCGGTGTTAGTGCATTTAAAGAGAGCGGAAGTTTCAACTGGGCATACTCCATGATGACTCAATACTCAACAAACATCCCAACAGGCTCCGACAACCATCTCATAGATATCCTCAACCTACTTAATGTAAGCTCACTTGCGCCTTCACCTTATGCAAACGCTGGAGGCATGTATACATCCATGGTTAATCTGCAAGTCCTATCAAACGAGACTGTTTCTTACGTGTCCTGTCAACCAGAACTTGCAAATCCACCATCTCAACCGAAAGGTTGGTATCCAAACCCTTCACAGCCACCGAACACGCTAATATACTACTTCACCTTCGCAAACGATCCAACACCAGTCGAAACCTTAACCTTCACCTTCGGCGGAACAGTAATCCCCGAATTCACAACCCTAACCTTAATAATCGCCCTACTGCTAACAGCAATAGCCACCACAGCATTAAAACAACTCAAAGCCTAAGAAACACATTCAACAACTCCCACTTTTTATCCGGGGAAATAACACCAAGAAAACCATTCCTCCAACATATTTTACGCATTCCGAAATATTCCCTACACGGAATATCTATATTAAATATTACTATACAGTACAATATTATAACGAGGGAAAAACTTGGGTAAAAAAGGCGTCGCAGTGTGGATCTTCAGCTTCCTAACGTTCATAGCCCTCATACACTTCATCGAAGCCATCAGCGTCCTAATCTTCAACAATCAAATCAGGCTCTTACAGCTTTACCCCTACCTAGGTGAGAAACTGCAAAACATGACGCCGGAAGCCTACTTTCTGATAAGCGCAACCTCAGTCTTCATCCTCTGGGGGATCACCTGCGCAATAGCCTTCGAAAACCCCGTTGAAGCCTTTCTAAACAAGGTGCTCTCAGACGCAAAGAAACAAAGCGCCGTTGAAAACCAGCTGCTAGAACAGAAAAGCGAAATACTAGATGCAATGAGCGAAACAGTTGAAACAAACAACACGCTGATATCGGAAGTGAAAGACCTAGTATACAACATAAGAACAGAGGTTAAAGAAGTTCAGCCGTTAAAAGAGAACGTGGAAAAAATAAAAAGCGAATTAACCCGCCTAAAAAGAGAAATCAAAAAGTTCAAAGAAAACTTGGAATATCCAGAAAAATGCCCAGTGTGCGGAAAACCGATACTTCCAGAATTCAAAGTTTGCCCATACTGTGGAGCAAACCTAAAGCTTCTTCCAGAAAAAATCATCGCCTTAAAGAATTACAAGTAAAGGAAGCTAAACTTTCACAATTTTTCTAACTTATCCTTTAGTAATTTACCGACTAAGACAGCGTTCACTCTACCTCGTAATTTCTTCATAACAATACCCATGAGAACTCCTAAGGCTTTTTGACCTTTCTCTTGAACTAAAATTTTGTTCTCTTCAATTACCTTTTCAATAAACCTTGCCAACTCAGCTTCAGAAATCATCTTCAAACCAAGTTTTTCAACAGCCTCTTGAACACTTCTGTTTTCATGTTTAGAGAGCCAACTAACTAGGTCTGGTAAAGCTTCTTTAGCAAGTTCTCCTCTGCCTATACATCTGAAGATTTCCCGCATCTGCTCCTCTGAAACCTTGCCCACTTGGATTCCTTCCCGCTTTAAAGCCTTCAAGGTTTCTGTTAGGAAAACGGCGACAACGGTTGGTGAAACCTTGCTTTCATTCACGATCACCTCAAAGAGTTCTGCGTATTCAGAATCCAAAAGTTGCCTGGTTAATTTTTCATTCAAACCATACTCTCTCATCAGCCGTTCAAATTTTTGCTCTGGCAGCTCTGGCAAGCGAGAGCTAATCTTTTTCAAGTGTTCATCTGTTATCTGCGTCGGCGGAATGTCTGTTTCAGGATACATGCGGGCTGCTCCAGGTCTTGGTCGCATGTATCTTGTTGTTCCATCAGGGTTGGCTGCTCTTGTTTCTTCAGGCACGCCTTTTATTGCTTGGCGGGCTCTTTCTGCTACTGCTTTTAAAGCGTCTTTAGCGTTTTCAGGGTTATCAGCGACGAATACAACTGCATCTTCTTTTTCAGCTTTAACGGTTTTTCTAAGCTTTTCCACCTCTTCAGCTGTGATTCCGTAGGCTGGTAGTTCATCTGTGTGGAATATGCCTCCTACCCTTCCCCAGAAGCGCGCGTGGTCAGCCATCTCTGTTCCTAGACGGAAGTTTGGGACAAGTTCACGCTTCAGGAAACCCTTGAATTTTGGAAGTTTTAGAGCTAGCACCCGTTGTTTTCTGTTTATGGCTTTGCGGATGACCTTGCATTCTGTTTCTTTGAAAATCTCTGTCACATCGAAGAATTCCTCTTTCACGTCTTCTTCTTTCACTCCGATTTTTCTGAGTTCTCGACTTATCTTTATGAGGTTTAACTGTCGTTGAACCTCGTATTCCACAACCAACGAAAGCAGTTCTAACTCTTGCACACCTTTGATTTCTATTAATGCACCGTTCTTGATGGATATGTTTAGGTCTTGGCGGATGGTTCCCAGACCACGCTTAACCTTTCCGGTGGCTCTTAAAATTCTTCCAATCGCCAGCGCAACCTCTTCAGCTTCTTTAGGTGAGTGTATGACCGGTGCGGTTGCAACTTCTATTAACGGTATGCCCAGACGGTCTATGCGATAGCGTATTGTGTTGCCTTCTTGTCCCATCTTTCTAGCCGCGTCTTCCTCTAGGCTAACGTGTTGAATCGGAACGTTTTTTCCTCTGACTTGAATTTCTCCGTTTAGAGCTATCACACATGTTCTTTGGAAACCGGTTGTGTTCGAACCGTCTATAACTGTTTTTCGCATCACGTGTATCTCGTCAACAGGTTTAGCCTTCATCATCAAAGCCGCCGTCAAGACTATCTCAACAGCCTCCATGTTCAACGGGTGCGGTGGCTCCTCATCCATCTCTACTAAACACGAAGTCCGTCTATCCGCTTCGTAGAGAATTTTTACACCTTTTTTGAATTCAAAGTAAGCTGCGGGATCTATCTGCCCAAGCTCGCTCTGGGTTGGTCTCAGCCTCCGCAGAAACGTGATTTCCGGCTCTTCTTTGAAAAGTTCCGGCTTGCATTTACAGAAGAGCTTCGCCGAAGTGTTAAGTTGCTGATGAATCTCCAACCCAACCTTTAACCCGATCTTTTCATAGTCAATTTCCAAGTCTTATGACACCTCTCTCATTTGTTGCCGATTTTGTCAAAAGTCGTTCTGGGTGAAAACTCTCCGGTAATGTTTGTTTTCAAGAGTTTTTTCGCTTCTTCCACGTTTTCGGTTTGTCCGAAAATCCACATAAGCTTAACCACCGCTGTTTCAGGAAGCATGTCTTCCAATGGGATTACGCCTAAGGCTTGCAGGTCTCGTCCTTGGTCGTAAACGTTCATGTTGACTCTTCCCCAGATGCACTGAGATGTCATAGCCACTATGACATTGTGTTTCACGGCATTTCTTAAGGATTCAAAACAGTATCTTCCCACGTGTCCCAAACCTGTCCCTTCAAGAATTATACCCTTGTAGCCTTTTTCAACGAACCAGTCGATAATTGACGGGTTCATTCCTGGATGAAATTTTAAAAGGGCAACCTTATCGCTGAATTCTGGTTTCAACACGAGTTTTTTTGTTGGGTCGCGCTTTCTATAGTTTTCCGTCAACATCGTTATTTTTCCATCTTTTATTCTCGCCAACGACGGCGCGTTTATCGATTTGAAGGCGTCCCTTCTGCTTGTGTGACATTTCCTCACCTTCGTCCCCCTGTGTAACAGTATCGCCGTGTCAGATGTTGTTTCATGCATTGCAACGGCTACTTCCGCGAAGGGAGCCTTAGCCGCAGCTGTGACCGCGCCTATAAGGTTTGTCGCCGCGTCTGAGCTTGGACGGTCAGCTGAGCGTTGAGAACCGACAAGTATCACGGGGACTGGAAGATTTTGTAGGGCGAAGCTTAAGGCTGCAGCTGTGTATCCCATGGTGTCTGTTCCATGTGCCACCACCACACCTTCGGTGCCTTCCTCTATCTTTTCCGCAACGTTTTTCGCTATCTCCGTCCAGTGTTTTGGCTCTATGTTTTCGCTGAACAAGCTTAGCAGTATCTGAGTATCTATCCTCGCTATATCCGAGAGTTCTGGAACGACGCTGTACAGGTCACTTGCCGTTAGGGCTGGTCGAACGGCACCCGTTCTGTAGTCCACTCTGCTCGCTATTGTGCCTCCGGTGCTTATCACGGCGACTTTTGGAAGTTCCGGATTCTGCACTGGTGGCGGAGGAGGTGTAAATGCTGGTTTCACTCCTTTTCCTATTTTTTCGATTTTTGTGTCCGGTGTAACTCTTATGCCTATGTTGTAGCCGTTTTTCAGCTTTATCACTATGTGTTTTTCGTCTCCGTATTCCGAACGGGGAATCAGAATGCCTTCGTAAACTTGACCGTTTTTCGTTACGCGTATTATGTCGCCTATTTCAGCCTCAGCCTTTATGATGGCTTTTAAGGCTTCACCCTTGTAGCCTGACTCTTCTTTTTCACTCATTTTGGTTCTCCAACTTTTTTGACATGTACGGTCCGTCGTAGTTGTAGCCGAACCGCATATAGTACTGTTTTGTTCCAAGGGCGCTTATAACTAAAATCTTTTTCAGATTGTAATCCCCTCCCTTGACACGCGTTCCGCTTCACTTAAGAGGATGCTTCCATAACCCTTGTGTTGCCAAGCATTTGTTAAGTGTTTTCCCACGGGCACTAATAATCCGTAAACGTGGAGTTCTCGCACTATAGAACAAGGTTGCCCTTTTACTTCCGGTCTGTGGGCTTTCTCTGACGGGATCCTCAGTCTTAGATAGCCTATCAAAACGTCGTTTTCAGTGTCTTCCGCCGAGATGAATATCTCCTCCCCCTCAGACGCCTTGTACTTTGTTGTTAATATTTTAACTCTTTCCGGGTTCGGTTTCACTTTGTCTATGAGCATTCTATGTCCCACCTCTCTACACCTTATACATCTACATCTCAAGCCTTGCTCCTTCAATCTTTGCTGAACTAGCTGGCGTAGGTTGCTTTGTTTCACTCCGGCGATTATCAAGGGTGCTGGGATGTCGCGTTGCACACGCATTATTCTCACCCAAGGCGGAACAAGCTTCTTCACCTCAACTATAAGGTTTGCCGCTTCCTCGTTCGTGTAAGGCTTGTACAAGCCCTTAACATACCACTCGTAGGCTTTTGTCCCCTTCAAAACCAAGCATGGATAAATCTTTATCATGTCGGGCTTAAAGGCGGGATTTGTAAAGATTTCCTTGAAGGCTTGGAGGTCTTTTTCGGGGTTTGAACCGGGCAGTCCCGGCATCAAATGGTACACTATTTTTAATCCGGCATCCTTCATTATGCGTGTGGCGTCTATAACGTCTTGAACACTGTGTTTTCTCCCCACTAACCGGTAAATCTCATCATCTGGGTTTTGAACACCCAACTCTACACGAGTCACACCCATGCTTAACATGTGATCCACATGAGTTTCTTTAGCCCAGTCAGGTCTCGTCTCAACAGTTATACCCACGTTGCGGATTCTGCTTTTTTCAGCGTTTCTTTTCGCCTCTTCGAGGCTTGAAGAATCGGTGTCGGTTATCGCGTCTAAGCATCGTTGGATAAACCTTTCTTGATAGCTTAGGGGTGTGGCTGGGAACGTTCCACCCATGACTATTAATTCTATCTTGTCCACGTCATGTCCTATGGCTTTCAACTGTGCGATGCGATTTTTCACTTGCAAGTAGGGGTCAAACTCGTTCTGCAGTCCGCGCATGGCAGCTGGTTCAAAACCCGTGTAGCTTTGGGGAACACCGAAGGGTGGTCCGCCTGGACAGTATGCGCAAGGCTCAGGCTGAGGGCAAGGGTGCGGTTTGGTCATGACAGCTATCACTGTGATGCCTGAAATTGTCCTCGTCGTTTTCCTCCGCAGCAAGGGTAGAAGCTTAGACTTTTCATCTGGTTTGAGCAGAGGTATCAACTCAGAGTTTGACGGCACCTTACCCAACCGATATTTCGCGGCAATCCGCATCTTTGCACGGTTGACATCGTCACGGCTGGGTGAAGGAAGGTTCATTAAGGATTCGATGACTTCTCTCAGCGGGTTTTCCATGGTCTAATGCAACCAAGATAAAATGCATAAAACAGACAAATAAACACAACTAAGGTTCAGCGTGTTTTGTGTAAACGGTTTTTCCATCAACCAGAACCGTTTCCACAGTGACATCTTTAATCTTATCCGGCGGGATAGCCGTCGGATCGTCGGATAAAATGGTTAGGTCTGCGAGTTTTCCAGCTTCGATTGTTCCCCGCTTGGTTTCGTCAAAAGATGCATAGGCAGCGTTTACGGTGTAGGTTTTCAACGCTTCTTCAACGGTGAGGTTTTCCTCCGGAGATGTTTTCCTCGTTACGGCGGCCCATATTCCTAAGAGCGGATCTATCGGTTCAACTGGGCAGTCTGAGCCTGAAACCACCTTTAAGCCTTCTTGGATAAGCGTTTTGAATGGATAGACCCAGCGCACTCTTTTTCCGCCTACTCGTTCTTTAACCCAGAAGTCTGAGGTTACGAAGTGCGGTTGAATTGACGCTATCAAACCTAACCTTTTCATTTTTTTGATAAGCTCTGGATTTAAAACTGAACAGTGTTCGATTCTGTGTCTGTGGTTTTTCCTCGGAGCCTTTTTCAACGCGTTTTCATAGGCGTTTATCACCATGCTTATGGCATGGTCTCCTATTGCGTGGATTCCCAACTGTAAGCCAGCTTTGTGAGCCTTCAAAACTATTTCGTTCAGTTCCTTCTGAGTGTAAATCAGCATTCCCTTTGTTTCAGGCTTGTCAGAATATGGTTCGGTTAAGGCTGCCGTTCGTGCACCTAGAGAGCCATCGGAGAAAACTTTTATGAAGCCTATCTTAACCTTGTCGTTTCCGAAACCCGTTGACAATCCAAGTTTAATAGTTTCATCTAAAAGATCTAAGGGAACGCCGAGGTACACTCTTAACGGCAGTTTTCCTTCTGAATAGAGCTTCTGTACTATGCGGATTTCATTCGCGGAATTCACAATCCAATGGACACATGTTATTCCCGTTTTAACGGCGTTTTCACACGCTTGAACGCATGCTTCTTCAAGCTCTTTAAGGGTTGGTTTTGGAACGGCCTCCCAGACAAGGTTTAGAGCGTTTTCCCTCACTATTCCGTTTGGTTCACCTTTGACTTCGTCTATGTCTATCCTTCCACCCTCAACCTTTGTCTCCCTCGTTATTCCAGCAAGCTCTAGAGCTTTGGTGTTGGCTACGCCTAAGTGTCCGCAGACACGGATTAGAAATACTGGTTTATCCGCAACGGCGACGTCTAGGTCCCAGCGTGTCGGATAACGTTTCTCAACGAATTTTTCATGGTCCCATCTTCCACCCAGAATCCATGTTTTTTCAGGGTTTCTCTCCGCGTATTCTCGGATTTTCTCTTGCATCTCCTTTATGGATTTCACGTTTCGCAGATCAAGCGTTTGGAGGAACTGTCCGAATCCTGTCATGTGGACGTGGCAGTCTGTGAAGCCTGGAACAACCGTTTTGCCTTTCAAGTCTAAAACCCTTGTTTTTTCACCTATGTAATCGCGGATTTCCCTGTTTGAACCTACGGCTACTATTTTTCCGTCATATATGGCTAACGCTTCAGCCCTCGGCTGTTTCGGATTCAACGTTATAACGTTAGCGTTTAAAATAGCTGTTTCAGCGTTTAACATAACCGTTTAATAGGCTTTAGGAAAAATAAAGTTTTAACGGAAAAGCCTTATCCAAGCCAGTTTTGTCCTGGCTTCCTCTGAAGAACTATCCGCTTCTCATAGTTCCTCTTGTTCCTAAACCTTGGGTTTGGACTCTTCTTGGGTCTAGGCTGAATCTTAGGAGTCTGAGACCTAACCTTTCCAGCTTTCGACAACGAACCATGCGTCGGCACCTTAAATCACCAGCATGTACTGATGAAACAGTAACTCTTAAACCTTTTCTCGACAACAAAATGTTATAGCGGGGGTACCCGAGCCAGGTCTAAGGGGTGGGGTTCAGGTCCCCATGGCGAAGGCCTTCGTGGGTTCAAATCCCACCCCCCGCACTTGCACAAGATTTGCGCGCACACCGATGCCCCGACTTTTCTCTTATCAGTTGGGACGACAAAGAGAAAGAGGGTTCCACGGAAAGCATATATTTTGAAGGTTATGGAACCACGTAGTTTTCAACGTAGCCACAACTCTGGCATACATAGGTTACCAGCTTTTCCTTCCCTTTCTCTTTAAAAAATATGTCAATGTCTTTTATAGCTGAATACTTTGCAACGAGTTTCCCCTTTCTCATGATTCCGCCACATTTTGGACACGTTCTTTCTTCCATTTTTTCACCTCCTCTTTTCTATTATTTCCCTTAAACTGCCCTTTCAGTTAATGAGCTTGGTTGATGAGTTCTTGAATGCCGTTTGCTGTTGCTCGATAGCCAACGTAGCATATGACAAAAGCGATAATTGCTGTTAGAAACGTGGCCGCTGTTAAGGATAGAGACGTTGAGATAAAGGTGTAGATAAGGAGCGGT
>PIYA01000058.1 GCA_003601785.1 Candidatus Bathyarchaeota archaeon | reverse complement strand
ACGGCCATTATTCCAGTCATGTATATTCCATCGAACGTTCCAGCGCCTCCTATGCTTACCAACGGTGAACCTAACCGTGAAACCTTGTCAAGGTTTAGCAGGTCTGCGCCTACGAGCGTGCCTAAGGTTCCCGCGACATACGCTATGATGAAAGGGTTGCTTCTTGTGTATATGGGAAAAATAGCCAAAGCCGCTAAGGCTGAAGCGAAAGGCGGGACGAAGGATGGTGTAGCTATTCCCAAGCCTCTCACTGGTTTGGCTACGGCGTGAACTATGAAAGTGACTATCAGAAAAGCTGCGAAGATTTTGCCGTAAGCAATCATCAGGTTAGTCTCACATGCAGGAACAATGAACAGTAAAAGGTAAAGCGAAACAAATGTTGGAATCAAAGCTCCGCCAAGGTTTATGGCTATAACAGTTTTCCTTCTCTTATACGTGAACTCAGGCATGTACCACCTAACCCCGAAAAAATCCACCTCTCGAAAGCTCATCATGGGCTGCGGAGAAGAAACCGTCATAACTGGAATGTTCACGTGGCTTCCGAAAAGGGATAACAACAAAACGATGAAAGCCAGATAGGAAGGCATCCCCAAGGCACGGCTGAACACGCCTCCGGCGAGCAAGATGAAGGGAAGAAGCAGCATAGTCCAGAAGAGAATGAGGATGAAATAGAGTATGGATATCGGACGGAAAACCAGGAGCCTTTCAGAATTTTCCTCTTCCTCATAACCGTCCATTTTCCCAAACCTTCATTCAGCCATAATGTAGGTAATGCCTTAAAACCTCTTCAATTTTACTAGGCTTTCCAGCTAATCTAATCCACAAATCCTTATCTTTGTATCCCTTCAATCTCTCCACGGTTTTATCTATAACCTTCCTTGGAAAAATCCCGTGTGCTTCGTAAAATCCTCTGTCCCTCTCAAGGTTTTCAGCTGATTCAAAGCAAGATTGCGGCAGAAGCATTTTCTGTTTACGCCCCGCTTTTTCCACATGCAATCTCTCAGCTATTCGTAAGGCTTCCCTTGAATTTTTCAAGGCGTAATCCACAGCAACCGTGACTCCGGCGAAAAGTAAATAGGCGTCCGCCAGGGGGTCTGGCGCTCTGTACTCGAAGGTTCTTCTACAACTGTTTTTGCTTTCAATTTTCCCCTTAAAACTCCACCATAAGGGTATACGTATCAAGGCTAAACGGTTTCTGGAACCCCAGCAGACGTGCATCGGCGACTCCTTCCGTGAAATAAACCGCAAATACGAAACTGGCACGGTGTTTCCGAAGGCTGTTAAGCTACGTGCAAACCTCAAGACTCCGCCAATCATCTTCAAGGCTTTCTCGCTTAAAGCTCCATCTCGACCAACAATTATGTTTTTTCCATTTTTTAATCCGCACAAGTGAATGTGCATTCCGTTCCCAGCGTGCTCTAAAGCCACCTTAGGAGAGAAGGACACAGACACACCGTGTTTCGCACAGACGTTTCTGATAACCCATTTAGTGATCGAAATCGCTTCAGCCATCTCCGTCAGACGCTGCGGCAGAAGCTCTATCTCATGCTGCTCCATAGTTAATCCGTCTCTATTCACTGTGCCAACTTCAGAGTGTCCATATTTTGTGGGAATTCCAATGTCTGCGAGCGTAATCAAAACTTCATTCCTCACATCCTCAAACTTTGCAAAGGGTGAGGACTCATGATAGTTCTTATCAGGAAAGCTTGGAAAAAGCGTCTCGTTTTCATTTTTAGAAATAATGTAAAATTCCATTTCAGCTAAGGCTTTAAGGACTATGCCTGTTGAACTGTATAGTCTTTCTTCGGCTCTCGCCAAAACGTTTTTCGGCGCCACCTCTAAGGGCTTTCCGTTTTCATCCAGATAATCGCAAAGAATGTTCAGGGTTGGCGTAGCGGAAAAGGGATTAAGAAAAGCTCTGTTAATCCTCGGCGTTATGTAAACATCACTCTTATCAGGTTCAATGTATGAAAACAAGTTTGAACCGTCAACCCTCTCGCCGAACTCCAAGATTTCTTGAACTCTCTCCTTGTTTGTCGCTGAAAAACTCAAGGTTTTTAGTCTCCCATTCTCTGGTCTCCCATTCTCTGGGATGTGGCATAAATTGAGGATTTTAACATCATTCTCTTCGATGAACTTGATGATCTCCCTCTTTTCCGAAAATTCCGGTTTTTGACGCATGAGCGTTCCCTCCTTTTGGTAAGCGACTTACTCATTCGAAACTAGGTATTTTAATTTTTAATAAATACGCGTGTGTCTTCACATGGATACATTTTGAGGATTCGCTACCTTTATTTATAAAGATAGGCATTGAATAAAATGAAGAAAGGGAGAAAACTATGAAGAAAAAGTCCCCATCGAAGGACGAAGCCCTCGAAGCCCTAGACTTCATAATAAACGTTTTGAAAGAACACGAAAAAGACCTAGACCGCCTCATAAACGAACTAGGCAACATAACCGAGAGACTCGGTGACGCAGGTGAATTCAGCGAAAAAATAGAAAAAGTTGAAGAGAGACTGACTGGCTTGCAGAACGAGATAACAAACCTAATCTCATACTTATCAACATCACCCCACGAAGCCCAAGCCATACCGGTCACGCTGACACAAGAACAGAAAACCCAAACATTGAAAACCAGAATAACGCAAGGTCCACCCGTTATCCTGCGCTGCAAACAGTGGGAAGACTTCCAAACGCTGGCTCACCAAGCTCAAACGCTATCCTTCTTGTACAAGGAAACGGAGAAAAAATTCCAAGTCGACGCCCTAAAAGAAAACCAGATAATCACCTACAGCGGAGAACTCCCAAAACAGACAAACCTCCTTAAAACATGGCTCTCCAAAAAACTAGACATCCCGGAAAAAAACATTCTCGAAGGAATTTTAGCTATAGGCTAGATTATAAACACTAACGTTTGTAAGTTTCTGTTATTCAGTAATGTTTTTATAGGAGACTTCTATCTTAAGTCTTACGATGCAATGGAGGGCTAAGGTTGAAGGCTGAACCGTCAGCAGCCAAGAATCGGTTTTTTCCGTTTTCGAAGCCTTCTCCTTTCTCCTCGATGACGGAAATGGCTGCTTTGGTCAGCCAAAAAACGATGAAAGCCCTCCATTAAATCACATGGAGAAAACAGGGAATGAATGGAAACAAGGGTTTGTTGGAGAAGCTTCAAAGAGAGTTCGCAAAGTTCGAGAGAACCATGGAAGAACTGTATTTTCTTAAGTGCGTGGCGGAAGACTTGAAAAGCGTCAGGGAAATGATAAAATTCACAAAGTACGACTGATTTCAAACGTAAAATCCTTAAATATATTCCATCGCTATTTTAGACGATGACGTCATGAGAAAGCTCGTGGAAAACATATACTTTTTCAACACTCTGACCCGCAGAAAGGAAAAGTTCGTTCCTTTAGAAAAAGGGAAAGTTAAGATGTACACTTGTGGACCTACGGTTTATGATTTCGCCCACATAGGAAACTTCAGAGCCTTCGTCTTTGAGGATTTGCTGCGGAGATGGCTTGAATACTGCGGTTACAAGGTCATCCACGTCATGAACATAACGGATGTAGATGACAAGACGATAGCAGCCGCTAGGAAAAAGGGGATTTCGCTTAGAGAATACACAGAACATTATACACAAGCGTTCTTCGAAGACATAACAGCGTTAAACATTGAAAAGGCACATTACTATCCGAGAGCAACTGAGCATATTCCAGAGATGGTTGCTCTAATCAAAAAATTATTGGAGAAAGGCTACGCCTACAGAGGTGAAGACGGCTCAATCTACTACGCCATTTCAAAGTTCAAAGATTACGGAAAACTATCAAAGATAAGGGTTAAAGAGCTAAAACCCGGCGCGAGAGTAAAGGTTGACGAGTACGGAAAGGAGGAAGCTCATGATTTTGCCTTGTGGAAAGCGTGGGATGAAGAGGACGGCGACGTGTTCTGGGAGACGGAGCTGGGCAAGGGAAGACCCGGATGGCACATTGAATGCTCAGCTATGAGCATGAAATACTTAGGTGAAACCTTTGACATTCACTGCGGCGGAGTGGACAACATCTTCCCCCACCACGAGAATGAGATCGCCCAGAGTGAGGCTGCCACTGGCAAACAATTTGTCCGTTACTGGCTTCACAACGAGTATCTGCTTGTCGAGGGGAGGAAGATGTCTAAGAGGTTTGGCAACTATTACACTCTTAGAGATTTATTGGCTAAGGGTTATGATCCGAAGGCTATACGCTACCTGCTCATGTCAACCCATTATAGGCAACAGTTAAACTTCACCTTTGAAGGGTTGGAGGCGGCGAAGAACGCCGTTGACCGCCTAACAAATTTCGTGTACAGACTTCTCGATGCAGATGGAGAGGGATGCGGTGAAAAAATAGGGTCGCTAATGGAAAATGTGCAGAAACGCTTCGAAGAAGCCATGTGCGACGACTTGAACATAGCCGTCGCCTTAGCCGCCATCTTCAACTTTGTCAGAGAAGTAAACAAGCTCATGGACGACAACAAGCTGAGCAGAGGGGAAGCCGAACAAGTTTACGAGTTAATGATGCGGTTTGACAAGGTTCTCGGCGTGATAGGTGAGGTTAAGAAGGAAGAGGAAAAGCTGCCCAAAGAAGCTGAGGAACTTATCAGAAAGAGGGAAGAGGCAAGAAAAGTCAGAGACTGGGAGACAGCGGACAAGATAAGAGAACGTTTGAAGGCTATGGGCGTAATAGTTGAGGATACACCTCAAGGTGTAAAATGGAGAATTGAAAAACGTAAGTCTAAAGCCGAACCTTAATATCACCAACTGTGAATTTTTTCACGGTGCCTTCTGTGAGCCTAACAACAAGTAGTCCTTCTTCGTCCACGTCTTGTGCCACGCCATCGTATTTTTTTCCAGCCTCTACAACTTCAACTCTTTTACCGAGAAAAGAGGCTATGCGTTTCCATCTTTTCAAAATGTCTGCAAACCCCTTGTTCAAGAAAGTTGTATATTCTTGTTCAATCTGAAAGAGAAGACTGCAAAGTAAGGATTCAAGTTCCACTTCCCTTTCAAGTTCCTCCTTGAGGGTTGTTGTCGATTCTCTTAGGTTTCTTGGAATTTCCTTCACGCTTATGTTAGAGTTTAACCCCACACCAACCACAACGTATTTCAAGGATTTATCGCTGGTGACGGACTCTGTTAGAATTCCACAGATTTTCTTTCCGTTCACTAAGACATCGTTCGGCCATTTCACTTCGGCTTTTAAGTTGAAGTTTTTTCTCAGGGTGTTTGCTACAGCGAGGCTTACGGCGAACACTATTTTTGAAGCGTCAACCGTTTTTACCTCTGGTTTGAGGATTATTGAAAACCACAATCCGCCTTTTGGTGAAAACCATTTTCTGTCAAGTCTTCCTCTGCCGCTGGTCTGCTCTTCCGCAACCACAACCGTTCCTTCACTTGCGTTTTCTTCGGCTAATTTTTTCGCAACGTTATTGGTGGAAGACACAACCTTGTAACAGTATATTCTCCGTCCTACACGTTTCGTCTGCAAGTTCTTCTTAATCTTACCTATCGAAATCATTTCGGTCATTTTCTCGCATAGACTGTATAGTGAGAAGGCAAGTTTTATGTGTGTTCTTTTTAGAATAATCAAAGCTAGGTGATTTAAATGGTTGACGCGTATCCGTGGTGGAATGAAAGGCACAGGCAATTAGCTGTTGAAGCGAAGAGATTTGCTGATGAAAACCTTCACCGAGGAGAAGAAGTTTTCTGGACTAAAAAGTTTCCAACGGGTTTGCTGAGAGAAGTGGCTGAAAAAGGATGGTTCGGGACGCTCATCCCAGAACAATATGGCGGCATAAACGTTGGCGCAACCGGTGCATGTATAGTAACCGAGGAATTAAGCCGTGTGTGTTCAGCTATAGCGAACGTTTACTGTATAACTTTTTTCAGTGGAACGGAACAGTTGCTGAAGTTTGGAAGCGAAGAACAAAAGAAAAGATGGTTACCCCGAATTGCAAAGGGCACGGTTGCTGGTGTTTGTATAACAGAGCCATATATCGGTTCGGATGCCGCGGCCATAGAGACGACGGCTAGGCGTGACGGAGACACTTACGTCTTAAACGGAAAGAAGCGTTTCACAACGAACGTGGGGATAGCGGACATGTACCTGGTCTATGCAAAGACCAGTGACAAGCCGGAGGATAGAGCGAAATATCGGCATTTAAGCGCGTTCATAGTTGAAAAGGGTGCAGCTGGCTTTACCGTCGAGAAAATCAACGAGTTGGGCGGATGGTTTGGGCTTCCAAACGGCTATTTAGACTTTGAAAACGTTAAGGTGCCAGCTGAAAACATGATAGGCAACGAGGGAGACGGCTGGAAAATAATGATGGCTGGACTTAACTTTGAGAGAACGTTGTTCACGGCTGGCATGCTCGGGCCTATGCGAGAAGCCATCCGCTACGCTGTTGGACACGCTCAGAGGAGAATACAGTTCGGGCAGCCAACAATAAACGCTGAGGTCAACCAGTTCAAAATAGCGGACATGATTGCTGGCTATGAAACCTCAAGACTTCTAGTGTATTATGCCGCTTACCTAACGGATTTGGACAGGGATGCCGTTCTCCACGCGACTGTGTCTAAACTTTACACTTCAGAAACCTACGAGAAGATATTGAGCACCGCTATCCAAGTCATGGGTGGAGATGGATGGACAAGGTTCTATCCGCTTGACGCCTTCCTACGAGATGCAAAGGTAAACCAGATAGGCGCTGGAACAAGTGAGGTTATGCGGATGATTCTTTTCCGACAAGGCTTAAGGGCTTTAAGGGAAGACCTGAAGTTTCCACACAGAAAACTGCATGAGACGCTTAAGGTGCCTGTTTCAACGTTTGAACCTTCCAAAATCACAGAGGTAAATGAACAGTCTGTCTTGGAGATGTTCGCTGAGAACTACATGGTTAACCCAGGCTTGTACATGAGCAGGGAAGACTTAAAGGATAGGCTTGAAAACATAAGTGATGAACAGTTGGATGCCTTGCTCCAAGGCTTGGAAACCAAGGGTTTGGTGAAGCTTTACCGTGACAGAAAGGGAAGAATAGCCCTTGCGAGAGCCACGTTTGAAGGTTTGAGAAAGGCGAAGCCGCGTGAAGCATACCGTTGGTTCCCCGAATGGATGTCTAAGGACTTCATTTTTTAACCCAGCTTTTCTTCGTTTTTCATAAAGAAACTGCCTTCAAAGTTCCAGCTTTCAGTAGCATACTTCTCATCACGAAGTTTCTCTGCAAGCTCAGTCTCGTAGGATGTCAGTTCACCAGTCACAAGTTGAATGTTCAAAGCCTTTTGAAAGCCTTCAATTAAGGCTTGGTACACATCTTTTATTGAAACATTTCTTCCAAGCTCATCTCTCACAGAGGTTATCTTGCGCTCCGCCACGCTTACAACTTCCATGCATGTTTTAGCCCATGGAACACGCAGAAAATTGAACATTTTTTTCAAATCGACACCTACAAGGAGAGTACCGTGTTGCAGAACAACGCCAGCCTTATGACATTGGGCGCTTCCCGAAATCTTCCTTCCGTTGACTGTTATGTTCGGACAGTGCCTTGCGTCGCCCAGGTTAAAGTCTGCTTTTATCCCTAGGATTTTCAAGGCTTCTGTTAATCCAGCGTAAATCTTAGCGTAAACAGATGTTATATCCGTGGCTTCCAATTCGCTTTTTTCGGCGACCACGCTGTAGGTGATTTCATTCTCTTCATCGTGGTATACGGTTCCACCACCCGTTATTCGTCTGACAACGCTCACGCCGTGTTCCTTACAGTTGTCCAGTAAGACTTCGTTTTGGATGTTTTGAAATCTTCCAATAGAGA
>PIYA01000057.1 GCA_003601785.1 Candidatus Bathyarchaeota archaeon | reverse complement strand
CCTCACCTTTTTCTATGTTTTCAGCGGCAAATTTTACACATGTTCCCTCCGCTATTGTGCTTATCAACCATGAGATAATACCGATTATAAATGCTATAGCCAGTAAAGGAACCATGTAATTCCAAAAGTAACTCCAAACAGCTTCTGGATTTGTTTCGTAGCCTAACTGAGGCATATTTTCTACGTATCTGCCTATCAAAGCGCTGAAGCTTCCTGACACTAAGGATGCTACCAACATGGGTATCAGGAAACTGCCAAACTTCTTTGAATAAAGCTCGAAAGTCAATCTTAGAATTTCTTCTATGGAGAGTTCGCGGAGAGGTTTCTCAGTTTTCATTTCTCTTCTTCCTTTTGCTCTTTTCCAATATCTTTTTTGCCTCTTCAAGCGTCTTCCTTATTCTTTTCCAGTGGGCTCCCTGCCAGTAAATTTGTCCGCATTTTGGGCATTCCCAGAAGTTATTGTAGAATTGGAAAGTGCTTTTTTCAACTTTATCCGCAACTGTTTCTTTTGAAACTGGTTTTATTCTGGTATTGCATTTTGGGCATCTTGATGTTGCCATGTCTATTTCAAGTTTTATTTTGAATTTTTCTGCGAGTTCTGCGAGCTTTCCAGCTTCTGTTCTTCCTTTCAAATATAGGGCGTTGACCCCTTTAGCCGTGGCTTGTTGGTAGAGTTCTAGGTCTCTTGTGAGCAGTGTTCTGTGTTCTTTTTTTGCTATTTTTATCAGTTGTGCGTCGTCAAGTTTGTTTGAGTATTTGACGTTGTGTCCTAACATTCTAAGCCAACGTGTTAACTTTCCCAACATTCCGTCAGCGATGAACTTCAAGGATGCATCGCTCTCCGTATCACTGTGCCGCTTCCAGCTTCGGCGACTATTTCCCCTTCATCCATGATCAGTTTTCCACTCACAAAG
The DNA here is from genome assembly GCA_003601785.1 of Candidatus Bathyarchaeota archaeon. GTDB lineage: Archaea > Thermoproteota > Bathyarchaeia > Bathyarchaeales > Bathycorpusculaceae > PIYA01. The sequence continues at coordinate 4,898 of PIYA01000057.1, read as the reverse complement.
GTTTTCATAATTTTCCCTTTAACCTTCCATCCGTTGAAAGGGGAAAATTTGGCTTTAGAGTGAAACTTTGAGGGGTCAATCGTGTATTTTTCATGTAAGTCTACCACCGCTAAGTCACCGTCGTTTCCTTCTTTTATGAAGCCTTTTCCTCTTAAGCCAAAGATTTCAGCCGGCTTTTCTGAGGTTAACCTAACCACGTCTGATATGGCGAGTCTTCCACGGTTCACCTCTGTGAGCAACAGGGGAAGCATGGTTTCTAATCCTGGTATGCCGACTTTAACTTTCCAGATGTTCCGTGTTTTCTTCTCGTCTAAGGTGTGAGGGGCATGGTCGGATGCTATGATGTCAATCCAACGTTTTTTAATTCCATTCCAGAGGTTTTTTACGTGTGGTTTTTCTCGGAGAGGCGGCACCGTTAAAGTCATTGTCCCTATTTTTTTCAAGTCATCAACGGATAAGAAGAGGTGGTGGGGTGTTGCTTCGCATGTTATTGGCAGTCCGTTTCTTTTCCCGTCAATTATCGCTTTTAATCCTTTTTCGGTGCTTATGTGACAGAAATGCACTTGATTTCTGGTTTGTTTAACTATCTCAATTAGGCGTTTAACAGCTTTCACCTCGACGGTTTCTGAATGAGCCTTAAGAAACGCCTCAACATCGTTGCGATTTGCTAGTTTGAATTCTCTTTCAGCTTTCTCCAGCATTGTCATGTCTTCAGCGTGGACAGCCACCGGGATTCTCAGTTCACGGGCTTTTCTGAATGCCTCTTTTATACTTTGATCGTTGTTTACGTCCAATCCGCCGATCTTTGCGGCCATGAACAGTTTGAAGGCAACAGCCCCTTCTTCGGCTATTTGTTTCATCTCGTCTGTTTTATTTGGAAACGCCGAGTAGAAGCCGACGTTAACCAAAATCCTTTTTTTAGCGGTGATTATGCGGTTTTTCAAGGTTTCAACGCTCATGGTCACTGGATTATTGTTTGGCATGTCAAGAACAGTTGTGACTCCGCCGGCTGCGGCGGCTGCTGTTCCCGTGTAGAAGTCTTCTTTGTATGCTTTTCCTTCGTCTCTTAGGTGAACATGAGCGTCTATTGAACCGGGTAAGGTCAGGAGACCTTTTAAGTTGATTCTTTTTTCCGCTTTGGGCATGTTTGCTTCTTTGCTTATTTTGAAAATTTTTCCGTTGTCGATGGCTATGCTGCAGTCTTTTATTTCTTTGTTTATGTAGGCTTTTGTGTTGTTTAGAACTAGGTCAACGATCAATGTTGTTCGCTCTCTTATGAAGTTTGGATTTCGGCTTATTCTATCTTTTTGAAGAAGTCTCTCTCGGTTATTATGCCTATCAGTCTTCCGTTTTCAACAACGGGTAAGGCTCCGATGTTTTCTTTTCGCATCATTTTTGCTGCTTGTCCAATGTCAGCTTCTGGGTTGATTGTTACAACTTTTTTTGTTGCTATTTCTATTACGGGTGTGTTTAAGACTTGTATTATCGTTCTGGATTGGAGGTGTTTGAAGACTTTTCCTGAGCCGAAAAACCGCAGTATGTCCATGGCTGTTATTATCCCTACAACCTTGTTTTCGGAGGTTATTGGCAGTCTTCTGAACCCTCTTTTCGTCATGGTTTTAACCGCTTCGAAGATTGTTGTTTTGGGTAGGGCTGTGACAACTTTTCTTGACATTAACTCTTCGACTTTCACTCTGCTTATGCGGTCTGCGAACATGTTTGCGACGTCTCTTTCTGTGATTATCGCCCTCACACGGTTTTCGTCGTCGACGACTGGTAAACCTCCGATGTTTTTTTCTTTCATCAGCTTTATCGCTTCGCTTATTTTTGAGGATGTTTTAACTGAGACGACCTTTTTTGTCATTATTATTTTCACGGGTTCGTTTATTGCCTTGAAAAGGTTTCCACCGAATTTTCTTTCAATTATGCGAAATTTTTCCCCGCCGCCGAGATAGTTTATTACGTCTGGAGCGGTCACTATGCCTTCCAACGTTCTTGTCCCAGGATTTGCTATCGGTATTCTTCTGAATCCTTCTTTGATCATTATGCGTATGGCGTCGTAGATGGGTGTTGTTGGAGCCATGGTTACAACGGGGCTTTTTGCGACGTGTAGTATTTCCCCTTCATGTTTTTTGGGGGGGTGAGTTTTAAACGAAACTGGACCTTTTCCTCTTAGGGTTCTTCTAAAACTTTCTCTACTCATTTTCTCACTTCATTTTAAACGAGTAGTTTGGCGATGTCTTCACGGTCAACTATGCCGACTAGCATGTCTTTATTGTTTTTCACAGGTATTCTTCCTATGTTTTTTGAAATCATCAGTTCGGCTGCTTCTCTGGCTTTTGCCGTGGTTTTTAGGGTTATTACACTTCTTTGCATTATTGCGGAGATTTTTGGAGGTTTTCGGAAACGTCCCTTTTTTGATTCGAATGTGGGCATCATTGCACCGCTTTTTAAGAGGTCTCGTTGGGTTATTATGCCTACTAGCTTATTCTTTTTTACGACGGGTAATCCTGCTAGGGATCTGTTTTGCATCAGACGCCAGACGTTGTCCACTTCGTCTTCTGGTGTGCATGTCACAACGTTTTTGGACATTATTTCTGAGATTGGTTTTGAAAGTTTGTTTGGTGCTTTTTGAAGCTTTGCTTGTATGAAGTTTTCTAGGCCTAAGACACCTTCGTAGGTTTTGTTCTGTTTCGACTGTATGACTGGCACGTACCATTCGTCTAGTCGAATCATTTCCTTGATTGTTGATGTGGCTTCGTCTTCCTTTGTTGCCACGTGTTTTGTTTCGGTCATTATGCCCTTTACTCTTATTGGTGAGATGGAGGATGAAATTGTTAAAATGTCTCCTCTTGAGACTATGCCTAACAGTTTTTTGTTTTCGTTTACCACGGGGAGGATTCTTAGTGCGTAGTCTCTTATGGTGGCGCGGGCTTTTGTGGCGAGTTCGTCGTCGTAAATGAACGGGTGTTTTTCATCCATGATTTCTTTGACACGCAAGAAACCGCCTCTCACCCTTCGCTTTCCAGTTCGGCTCTGCAGTCTTCACAGAGGAATTCGCCGTTGACCTCTTTAAGGTTGTCTGACCAGCTTCCGCATCTGTCGCAGTAGCCGGCGAGGGGTGGTGATTCTTCTTTTATCTCTTGCGCCATGTTTTCTCCTTCTATCATTGCTTTTTCTTGGGTTAGTTCTATGAGTTCTGGCATGACTGCTAGGATGTCTTTGCTTGAGAGTATTCCTACGAGTTGTCCTTTGTAAACTACGCCGAGTCTTCTTATGTTGAGTCTGCTCATTCTTCTGGCTGCTTCGCTTATTGTTTCGTCTGGTTCTATGGTTATTAGTGGTGTGGTCATGACTTCTTTTGCTTTTAGGGTGTCTGGTTTTAGGTTTTTGGCTAGTACCCTTATTACTAGGTCTCTCTCTGTGATTATTCCGATGGGTTTTCCTTCCTTGCTTGTTACTACTATGCAGCCTAGACCGTGTTTGTCCATGAGTTTTGCAACTTTGTTTGTTGTTGCGTCTTCTTTTATGGTTATCACTGGGCTGCTCATGACGTCTTTAACCAGCATTGGAGACCGTAATCCTATGTCTGACATGACATCGCCTTGTGATGATGTTTGATGCGTTTAGCCTTTAATCACTCAAAATAGTTATCCTACATTTAAAACTTGCTGAGTCAACTTTCTTATAGACGAGGACTGTTGGAGGGAAGAGTGTGGTTTGTTCTCTTGTTAGCTTGGTGGAATGTTGTTTGTTTGGAAATTGTGAGAACAGATATATAAATCAGACAGCATTACATTTGTAGAAAAGTTTAGAAGTGGATGGTGTTGCCGTACAAGAGGAAGAGTCGTGGAAGGTCTAAGGGTGGTAAGGGTAGAAGCGGTTTTGTTCAGTGTGCTGGCTGCGGTGAGTTGGTGCCTAGGGATAAGGCGAAAAAGGTTACTAGGCGGGTTTCTATGGTTGATCCTGCCTTGGCTAAGGAGCTTCGGCAGAAGGGGGCTTATATTTCTGCTCCTGTTGAGACGAAGTATTACTGTATTTCCTGTGCTGTGCATCGTGGTATTGTGAAGGTTAGGGCTAAGAACGAGAGGCGTACGCGTTTGAAGCGGAGGAGGAGACGTTAACTTTTGGTTTTGTGTTTTTGTCTTGTTTTTTTGTAGACGTGTAGTGTTCTTTGTAGGACTGTTAGGTTTGTGAGGATTGCGAGTGTTATTATGCCTATGTTTAGTGCTTCGGTCCAGAGGATTGCTGTTAGGCTTGCGATGGCTAGTATGATTATGCGTTCAGCTCTTTCCGCTATTCCTATGGATTCCATTTTTATTCCTGTTGCTTCTGCTCTTGCTCTTGTGTAGCTTACGAGCATTGAGCCTGCTAGGGCTGTTAGACCCCAGAATGGGTTGCATAATCCGCTTATTATTATTCCTGTGTAGATGATGGCGTCTGCGTATCTGTCTAGTAGGGAGTCTAGGAAGCCGCCGAATTTTGTTGTTTGTTGGTAGAGTCTGGCTAGTATTCCGTCTAGGGCGTCGCAGAAGCCTGAGAGTAGGAGTAGTGTTGTTGCGAGTAGTAGGTAAAGCGTGTGTGTGTGCCATTGTGTGTATGCTAGGGCTGATAGGATGGCTAGGGATATGCCTATGAGGCTTGTGGTGTTTGGTGTTAATCCTAGTTTGTGGGCTATTTCTGCTTCGGCTTTGAGTTTTTCTTGAACTTTTTTCTTTAGTTTTGTTAGCATTGGAGGGTTTTCTCCGCTTTGTTTGGTTCTTTGCATGCAGAATCGTGTGAGGATTCTTTTAACTCTTCTGTGTTTTATTGAATTAAGGTTTGATTTTCTGGTTTTTGTTTTGTGGAAAGGTTTAATTAAAAGTGGATTATGCGTCGTATTTATGGAGGTGGCGGTT
>PIYA01000056.1 GCA_003601785.1 Candidatus Bathyarchaeota archaeon | reverse complement strand
ACATGATGATAGAGGAGTGTTTAACATGGGTTACTTAGCCGTGTGGAAGACTTTGGAGGATATAGTCTCGGAGTTTCGTGGAAAGGGTATATCCATTCCAGCAAACATCATGAGTGATTTGAGATATGCAAGGTCTCTGATAAACGTTTTAAGAGCTGATCCTAAACGCAGAGACACCGCGCAGAAGATTGAGGAATATCTTGAAAACTTGGAGGCTTATCTGGTTTCTGAGGGACAGAAACATTTTGACGCTGAACAAGTTGAGGGATGGCTTAAAAGGCTGGATAAGGCTCGAAGAGAGGTTTCCGAGGAAGTTGAGGAAACAAGGTTTGTTCCAGGGCTTCCCAGAGAACAGAAGTGGATTCGCGTTAAGCCGTCAGCCGAGCTTTCTATCGAAAAATTGAAAACTTTAGCCGGTGAGCTGAATCTTTCTTATAATCTGCAAAGTGATGGATACTTGCTTGTTTACGGTGAAGATAAACGCGTAAAGGATTTTGTAAAGAAAATGGCTACAATTTACGGTTCGAAAGTTAAAAAATAGCTTTAAAACGTGCATAACCGTTAAAACTTTAACGGTGTAAGACTTTTATAGAGAAATCTTACAGAATTGTCTTCCACAAGATGAAAGACTGTAAGTTTCGGGAAGGTGAGGGCGCAACTGAATGCCCTACATTAAAAAGATAGAGCTTAAAGGCTTCAAATCCTTCGGACCTAAAAACGTTAAGGTAGTTCTAGATAAAGGCTTCACAGTTATTACAGGTCCAAACGGAAGCGGAAAATCAAACATAGTGGACGCCATTTTGTTCGCCTTAGGCGAGTTGAGCACTAGGAGGCTTAGAGCTGAAAGCGCCGCAAAACTGATTTTCCACGGGTCTGAAAAGGCTGGGTTGGAAAGAGGGAAAGTGGCCAAGGTTGTCATTCAATTCGATAACACGGATGGACGAATACCCGTGGACACAAGCACCGTCACCATTTCACGTGAAGTTTACAGGAACGGTCAAAGCGTGTACAGACTTAACGGTAGGAGAATATCAAGAACATACATTTTAGAAACGCTTTCGATGGCTGGGATAAGCTCAACAAGCCAGAACATAATTGTTCAAGGCACGATAACCCGTCTGACAGAGATTTCATCCACTGAACGGAGAAAAATCATTGAAGACCTTGTTGGAATAGCCCAGTATGACGCTGAAAAAGCTGAAGCTGAAGAGAAGCTTCGAGCCGCCGACATTTCGATACGGACGGCTATGGGTAGAATAGACGAGGTGCAGAGAAGGATAGACGATTTAGAGAGGGAACGCAACAACCTGCTTAGATACGCTTTCATTCAGAACGAGATCAAAAAGTTTGAAGCGGTGAAACTTTCCCATGAAATAGCGCAGATACAAGAGAAGATAAAGGATACGTCATCAAAAGCCGACAAGGTTAGAGAGAAAGTTGAAAAGTTAAGACGGATACGCGACGGATTGCGGTCTAAGAGAAGAGAAATTGAGAGTGAATGGAGAAAGCTAAGCTCAGAAATGGTTGAAGAGGGCGGTTCACAAGTATTAAAGGTTCAAATGAAAATCGGCGAGTTAAAATCCAGATTGACAGAGCTGACAACCAAGATAAGCTCTGGAAAAGCAACCCTTGAAGGTTTAAAAAGGGTTAGAGAGAACCACCGTCAACAGTACGAGTCCATCAGAAAGGAAATCCGTGAAAACCGCCTTAAAAAAAGAAAGCTGAAAAGAGAATATGAAAAAATCTCAAACGAGATAGCTGCAAAGCAGGCGGAACACGATGCGCTTGCGGAGGAAACGGCTAGGCTTTGGGAGAATCTGGGTGAAAACAGCAGGAGAATCCGCGAAATCGAACAGCAGCTGGACAAGGACTACAAAAGATTAACTTATCTGAGGTCTGAAAACTCAAAAGCGCAGACAGCAATCAGAATCCGTGAGAAAAGAATCAGAGACCTAACCAAACGCAAAGAGAGGTTCACGGCAAACCTTAACGAGCTTGAGAAATCCTTGAATGAACTGAAAAAAGTTCAAAAAGAACAGAAAATTCAGCTTAAAAACCTACAAAGAATGCTGGAGAGGAGAATCGCACAAAAAGAAGCCGTAGAAAAGGAGATAACAGAAGCTGGAAAAATAGCTGAATCAGCAAGAGAGGCAGTAGTAGAATTTGCAACCCAGAAGGAACTAGCTGAAACCGTGGCAGCCGAAGAAAAAGCGTTAAGAAGCATAGAAGAACTCGGAGAATTAGGCGTCATCCAAGGAGTCTTCGGCAGGTTACGAAACCTAATAAAAATTGAAAAAACCTACAAACAGGCGATAGAGGCTGCGGCGGCGGGATGGCTTGACGCAATAGTTGTGAAGGATTTTGACGCAGCCTTTGCTTGTACAGAAACCCTGAGAAGGATGAAGCTTGGAAGAATAAAGATAATTCCCCTTGAAGGAGTGTCAAACCTCAAATCGTTGAAGGTTCCGACAGGTGAAGGCGTCAACGGTGCAGCTTCCTTCTTTATAAAATGTGCGAGAAGATACGAGCCAGCCGTACACTTTGTTTTCGGAGACACGATTATAGTTTCAAACGACAAAACAGCCTTCACACTAGCCAATAAGGGATACCGTGCGGTAACGGTTAACGGAGACCTTTACGAGGTTGGAGGAGCCTTTGAAAGTGGTTATTACCGAGCCCCAATAGATTTTTCAACGATAATACCGAGTGAGAAAGCCATTCAAAGTCTCGACGAGGCGGTGAGAGCTCTTCAACAGCATCTCACAAGAAGAAACAGCGATATAGATTCGCTTGAAGAGGAGATAGACAAAACACGCGTGGAAATAGCTAGGCTTTCAGAAGCCATAACAACGATTGACAGAGAAATAGCCAGAGTTAAGAGAAGCGTCAAGAGGGCAAAATCGAACATTAGAAGGATAGACTCTAATATCGCAAGGCTTGGAAAGGAAGTTGAAAGAGAGAAGGCTCAGATTTGGACAAACAGAGCTGAGAGGAGTTCAATCCAGAAGGAAATGCGGAAACTTCAGAGTGAACTCACTTCTTTAAGGAAGAAAACAGACCCCGCTCACATTCAAGAGTTAGAGGTTAAGAGGGAGCGACTGGCTGAAGAGTTAGTCACTCTGAGACAGAAACTAGGCACCGTTCAAACAGAAATCTCAACGCTTCAATCCCAATTCGAGAATGTTCTGAGAGTTGGATACAAAAACGCGAAGATTCAACTCTCAAAGGTTGAACAACAAGTGAGAACCGTTGAAAAAGAAGTGGAAAGTGCATTACAGGAAAAAGATTCGTTGAAACATGAGATTGCCGAGCTTGAGAAAAACCGCGTTGAACTCGCTGAAACAGTGTTATCCGCAAGGAAAGAGGCTAAAAAATACACGGTGCAGATAGATAATATAGATGAAGAACTCCGTAAGCTTGATTCAGAATATGAACAGGCAGACCGCATTTTAAACCAGCTTCAACTTGACATTCAAACATCTCTTTTCCAGCTTCAACAACACCAAACCCAACTCAGACAGATAGGCTACGAACAACCATTACAAGTTTCACTGGAACAGGTTGAGGAAGCTGAAACTTCCCTAAAGATGATGAAGTTTGAACTTGAAAGGATAGGAGCCGTGAACCAGCTCGCCCTCTCCCAATATGCAGAGCAGATGTCACGTTACAAAGACCTCTCCTTAAGAATGAACGAGCTTGAAAGAGAGAAACAAGCAATTCTACAGTTCATGGATGAAATTGAACGTAAAAAACGAAAGGTTTTCATGGAAGCCTTTGAAAGAATAAACCAAAACCTGCAAAAATACTTCTCAAAACTAACCGATGGTGGAAACGCCGTTCTGAAACTTGAAAATCCTGAGGAACCGTTCTCAGGTGGCATAGACATGATTGTTCAGTTCCCGACAAAACCATCAATAGTTGTCAGCGGAGCGAGCGGTGGAGAACGCTCAGTCGCCGCCGTCGCGTTCATATTCGCACTGCAAGAGTTCAACCCAGCATCGTTTTACATCCTCGACGAGATAGACGCCCATTTAGACGCTTTTCACGTTTCAAAACTCGCCGAGCTTCTCCTAGAAGAATCAAAACGGTCTCAATTCATAGCCATCACGCTGAAGCCTGAAATGGTGAACAAAGCACAGAAAGTCTACGGAGTTTACGCGAGAAACGGAGTTTCAAACGTTATCTCAGCGAAGTTCTTGGAGGTGCAAAACTAGTGTCCACCACCATGAAGAAGCCTTTTTATCTGCGACCGCCCTGGAACATTCTCTTTGAATTTCACAAACTTGAGAAGCTTACCCCTTGGAACATCAACATTGCATATCTGCTCACAACTTTTCTTGAGGAGATGGAGAGAACGGGACAAGTGGACTTCAGAGCTTCAGGTGTAGCCTTAGATTCTTCAGCCTTGATATACTTGATGAAGTCGAAGCTTTTACTCAAACTTGAGGAGCCTCCACCGCCAAAGGTTCAGCAGGAATTTCTCCCTCCACCATTGTTCTTGCCGTTGAGACATGAGTTGACATCCACAACCATAAAGAATCTATTAGAAGTTTTAAACGAAGTTTTAAAAACCGAAAAACTCGTTCGCCTCGAAAAGACCGTCACCGAGCCTATTCTTCCAACACCATCTGAAATTCTACCTCAGATAGACTTGTACCTGATGGAAATCGAACTTCAGATGGAGAAACTTTACGCTTCTCTGCTGCGGAGGGTGAAAGGAACAGGGATAATAGAGTTTTCAACCCTGATAAAGGGGATGGAACGTTTAGAATCCATCCGAACCTTCATACTTTTGCTTTTCTTAGCTCAGAAAGGAAAAATCAGTTTGTGGCAAGACGAAGAGTCTCAAGAAATCTACATAGGTGTTGGAGACCTAAACGTTGCAAGAGACAGATAGACAAATAGCTAAAGCAGCTGAGAAACTTCAACAGAAAAAAAATGAGGAAAAACTTCGGCGAGACCTAGCCCTAGTGGAAGCAGCCTTGTATGTCGCCGGTCGCCCCTTAGACCTGAAGGAACTTTGCTCCGTCTTAAAAACTCGTTCAAAAAATAAAGCCAAAAAACTTGTAAAAACGCTCATGCAAGAATACGCCAGCAGAAACACGGCTCTTGAAATCCTAGAGCTGAAAGACGAACGCTATGTCTTACAGTTAAAAGCTGAATTCACACCCAAAGTTCGCAAACTCGTAAAGAAACCCTTGCTCTCCACAGGTCCACTGAAAACCCTATCCTACATAGCCTACAGACAACCCGTCTCCCAGAAAAGGGTTGTCGACGTGCGTGGACGCCACGCCTACGGCCACATCAAAATATTAAAAGAAATGAGGTTAATTACAGGTGAAAGAAAGGGGCGCTCAACGGTTCTGAGGACAACAGAGTATTTTGCTGACTATTTCGGTTTAAGCCATGACACGGCGACTATGAAGAGACAGCTGAAAAACGTTTTTGAAGACTTCTCAAAAAGCAGAAAATCCTAAAAAGTCGAGTGAACATGGGGATTTGAACCCCATCAGAGCTTGCGATATCTCCCGCAACTTCCCTTTTTTCCCTAAATCAAATTCGCTGTGGTTTTAATCGCGCGCGTAGATAGACCGCTAAATTCTTGTATCCGTGCGAAAATGTGGCTCAACTTTCTTGCTTGCTAATCCGATAACTATTATAAAACAAGAATTTTGGTTTTACACATCATTAAGACTTCTCTCGGAACTTTTCACTATTCTGATTAGTTCTTTTGGTTCTGCTATAACTTTTCCGCATTTCTCACACCTTTCAGTTTCCAAAGGTTTGTACATCGGAATTAAAACTTTGACCTTAGGCCCATGAGAATTTTGTCCACTTCA
>PIYA01000055.1 GCA_003601785.1 Candidatus Bathyarchaeota archaeon | reverse complement strand
AGCCTCCCTTAACATGGCTGCCATTTCCTCCGAGCATAGTGGAACTGTGCCGCCGAGTTTCACTCCGTCTTTTCGAAGTATTTGATAAAGACGTGTTGCTTTTGGGATTCCAACCCCTATCAGACGGGCTTCTTCTGAGCTTAGGATTTCTCTTGGTTTCCCTTCGAGAACCACTTTTCCGTTGTCCATTATTATTATGTGGTCTGCGTATCTGGCTGTTAGGTCGAGTCTGTGTTCGACGAGCACTACGGTTATCCCGAGTTTTCTGTTCAGTTCGTAGATTACCTCGAATATTTTTTTCGCGCCTAATGGGTCAAGGAATGATGTTGGTTCATCTAGGACTATGACCTCTGGTTGCATGGCTAAGACGGATGCTATCGCGACGCGTTGCTGTTGTCCTCCCGACAGTTCGTTGGGCGCTCTTTCTCTCAGTTCGTATATACCCGTGAGTTTCATCGCCCAGTCCACTCTTTTTCTGATTTCTTCCCTTGCCATTCCTAGGTTTTCAAGTCCGAAGGCTACGTCTTTTTCAACGGATAAAGCGAACAGTTGGTTCTCTGGGTTTTGAAAGACGAGGCCTACGTGTTTCGCCAGTTCGTAGATTGGATGTTCGGCGACTTTGAGACCTGTGACAAAAACCTCTCCTTTCAGTTCACCTTGGTAAAAGTGGGGGATTAACCCGTTGAAGCATCTGCAGAGGGTTGTTTTTCCACACCCGCTTGGACCTGTTATTAGGACGAATTCTCCTTTCTCTATTTTTATGGAGACGTCTCTTATGGATGGTTTTGTCCCACCTGGATAAGTGTACGTGAGTTTTTTTGTTTCAATTACCGCCATGGCTTTTGATGCCTGCCTTATTTTAAGCGAATGATTGTTTCATTTAAGAGTAGCTACTTAATTGTGGGTTAAAACTATTTTTTCCTTAAGAAGCCTCAAGCAACGTTTAAATCCTGTTTCTACGTCGCCCACACCGTTGACCCCCGCCGCTGTCGAGTGTCCACCTCCCATGCCGTGGAGAAACTCTCCTAAGGGTCTGGCTATGTCCCTTCCGAGGTGGATTCCTGTTTTTTCGTGGAATTTATTTGTGCATCTTAGGCTTATCTCTAGGTTTTCGTTTTTCTGTCCTGCTACTACAGCGACGTGGGCGCCGAGGTCTATTATCGCCCTTGCCGCGGATGCTTGGTAGGCGCTGACGTGGGAGAAAGCGATTATCCATTCGCCGATTTTGTAGAGTTTTGCTCTTCTGCAGGCTTTCAGTCTTGCCACGCGTTCGGAGAAGTCCATGGGTAGAGAAAGCAGTGATAAAGTTTCTTTTGCATCCACGCCTGTGTCGATGAGTTCTGCGACTGTTTTTAGGGTTGATGAGTTAGCTAGGATGAAGTGGCGTGTGTCGAAGGCTATTCCCAAGAAGAGCGCTTTGGCGACGTTTTCGTCTGGTTTAACGTTTGTTTCTCTGTAAAAGTTATAGACGATTTCGCATGTTGATGATGCTTCCTCGTTTGTTATGCATATTCTAGCCAGTTTTTCTGTTTCTGGATGAGCCGCGTGATGGTCAATCACTATGATTGGTGCCTTTGAGTTTTTCACTTTCTCGGCTAGGTTGTTTAGTTGCTGAACGGTGTTTGTATCTAACAAGACTATAGCGTCGGCTTTTTCTATGTTTGGTTGGGTTTCAACTTCTATTGGTAGGTGTTTGAGGAGGTGTTTTGCGAGTCTGCTTATCCCCTGGGAAGCCCCTATTTCAACGTTGATTTCTGGTTTTAACTTTTTTAGCAGTTCTGCGAAGGCATAGGCGGAGCAGATTGCATCTGGGTCGGCGTTGTGGTGGCAGAGTAGGACAACGTTTTCAGCGTTTGAATCCTCTAGTGTTTTTGTTATTTCTCTGATTGACATTTCAGTTCCCTCAGGTATTTTTCAGCTGAGGAGAAGGCTTCTTTCACCGCTTCGTCGGCGAGTTTTTCCACGTTAAAGTTTTTCATTAGGGGTGAAAGTGAGACTTCAACGTCAACTGTTATTGTCACCGGTTTTGTTCCTTCTGTTTCAACGCTTATGTTTAGGGTTTCTATTCGTTTCGGAGAAACCTTTGATAGAACATGTTTTCTTGCGGCTTCCTCTGCTACTGAACACAGTTCTTCGATTTGTTCGCTTGTCAGCTCTGGTAAGCCTATGTCTTCCACGGTTTCCACCTAAAATTTCACGGGTTGGACTGCGAAACTATGCCCAAGTCTTGCTGAAGTTTGGTTTGCAACTCTTTGAGTTGACCGCGGAGGCGTTCTTCCTGTTTTCCCAGAACCTTAGCCCTCATGTTTAGCAGTTCTTTCCTCTCGTTTAAGTCGGCGGTAACCTTCGCCTTTTCAGCTTTCACAAGAAGCGAGCCAATCGACTTGTAAATGGTTGCGTCGTCGGCGATTTTCTGCAGTTCACTTAGGGCTTGTTCGATTTCTGTGAGTTCAAGCTCCACCTGTTGTTTCTGAGCTAGAACTGACTGAAGGGTTTGCTGGAGCTGTTGAAGCCTTAATAGGCGTTCTTGAACTTGAGGTGGGAGTTTTGAGACGTCTTCAACCAATTTTTTTCCTTCCATCTGCACAGCAATACGTTGAAGCTCTTAATTAAGCGTTTTCTAGTAAGCAACTTAATGAACTTAATAGCACACGAAAAATTATAGGGGGGTAGTCATTTTAGCAGTGAAAAACATCCAAAAACGTTAAGGATTCTCTAAACCTTCCAGAACCTCAACAACAGAGTTTATCCACCGTAAATACGCGTTCAAGGCTGCACGCAAAGCAACAGTGTCCCCAGCCTCAACCTTCAAAACCAGCATTCCATCTTCTTTTTCCAAAAAAGCATGAGAACGCGTCGTCGGAGGCTTCTCAACCTCAGGCTTCAAAGCCTTCAAAACAATCTCTAAGCATTTCAAAGAAGGAAACTTCAACCGCACAACAGCCTCAGCCCTCGTTTCAACTCAACTCCCAAACCAAACGTGAAACCCTAATTCTCGGACCAACCTCAACAAACTCTGGAACAAGCATAAAGGTAAGGGTTAAAAAACCAGAAGAATCCGCCGACACACTCACCACGGCGTCGCATCCTCGGTTGACAGCCTCTTTCAGAGACAAAACAGGTATACCAAAAAAACTTGACAAGACACGACAAAGCCTTTCCACAGCCAAAGAACGCTTTGCAGACGTAACCACAGCCAAAGACTTAATCCTTCTCCCCCTAGGCATGCTCTCACCGAAATCCCTCCGCAACCTCACACCCTTCATATAAACCAACGGCGGAACCATCTCCAAGCCTTCTAAGCCTACATTGAAAAACCTTATTTTACCAGGTCCACCCTTCCACCTGTCAATAACCATCACCCTGTCAGCTTTAAACTCCAAAGCCTTCTCAGCCAACCCGTCTAGGCTCAGCTTTCCCCTGTTCACCCGCACAACATTTGGAAAACTGTGTGAAAAATCCCTGCACAGAGTCCTCATGTCCCTTGTCGGTCTTCGCGAAGTAGTTAACAGCACATTCTTCTTATCCGTCAAAACTTCAATCACTTAACAAAAGGAAATTAAGATGTTTTCTCAGCTGAAGCAAACTCTTCCACAGGCGCGCCCTTCGCAACACGCTTAGCCACCACTCCAAGCTTAGTCGTCGGAGTGTAAGCCCCACCAGTAAAAGTGAAACCACACTTTGTGCATCTCCAGACGCCGACGCTAACCCTCTTCACACGCGGAAAACCACACCTAGGACAACGATGCGGCTTCTTCATCTGAGTGACTATCTTAACATAACGCTTCCTAACGGTGGCTCCGTAACGGGCGCCCAACCCACGGGTTGGACCAACCTTCTTTGTCCTCCGCCCCATCAGTTTTTCACCATTTCAGCTTTTTCCTTATCTCCTCAGCCTTCTCCTTAGCTATCTTAGCCGCTTCTAATACTTGTTTCGGTGAGAAATACCCGCTCCCACCCTTCTGTATCGCACATATGTCACCGTCATCGTCAATGGTCAGCGTAATCCTAGCATCCATCACCCGTTCCTCCTCAAGCCAGGGATCAACAACAAGCGTGTCATTTATCTTCGCAAAAGTAACAGCTATCGGATGCTTCCTCAACGGAAGCGGAGTGAAACCAGGCTTTATCTTAACCTCTCCGTCCTTGTACTCGTAGTTGAAAACCTTCGTGTTAAGCAAAGCACCCAAGGCAGCCATGGCGGAAGCGTCTATCAAGTTTCCATCATGGTTAAGCACGTAAACATCCACGAAAACAACGAAGACTTTTTTCCCAGGCTCTATGCAAAGCTTCTCCAAATCTATGGCTTTAGATTCCCTTATCCCCCTGTCAACAACCCTGGCAAGTTCAATCGAATTTTCATCAGGCGGTCCAGGCTCAAATGTTGGAGATGCTAAAGGCACAAGCTCAGCGTTCACTGTTAAGACACCCTCGTTAGGCGTGTCAGAGAAAGGCTGACCAACCTCAATTTTAACTCCAGCCATAACCTCTGTTTTTCCGAGAAGAACCCGCGCAGAGCCTTCAGCACGCTCAACAACTCCCTCTTCAACCTTTATCTCACGGTAATCAGTTAACCCCCTACCATCCAACCGTTTTCCCTTAGCAATCAACCTTGCAATCTGCTTTTGTTTCACACGGACAACAATAGAAGACGTCACTCCTCAACCTCCTTAATATTTACATACTTAGCTCTTAACGCCTCCTTCTGCATGGCATAAATCTTTTTACACCCATCGATGGCTAAGTTAACAGCCTTCTCAAACTCTTCAAGAGAGAGGTTGCCATCCATCTGAAGCAAAGTTATAGCGTTAAGATTCGGCATCAAAGCAACCGGAACATCCGCATTACCTTTCTTGTCTTCAGTGTCCATCAAATCCAAAACTATCGTGTCATCCACCTTTCCAGCAGCACAGGCAACCACCAAATCCCGCATAGGAATACCCGCATCTGCCAGAGCCAACGACGCCGCCGTTATACTCGCACATCTTGTCCCCCCGTCAGCCTGCAAAACCTCAATGAAAACGTCTATAGCCGTCCTCGGATAATACTCAAGGAAGAGACTCGGCTCAAGAGCTTCTCTAATAACCTTTGAAAGCTCTATTTCCCTCCTCGAAGGCGCAGGTGACTTACGCTCCTGAACGGAGAAGGGAGCCATGTGATAGCGGCATCTTAAAACAGTTCTATCCGGAAGTGCTAAATGTTTCGGATGCAGTTCTCTCGGTCCGTAAACAGCCGCTAAAATCTTGTTTTTCCCCTGCTGGATGTAAGCCGAACCATCAGCGTTCGCTAGAACACCCACCTCAATTTTTATCGGCCTCAGTTCATCCGGTTTCCTTCCATCTAACCTCAAACCTTTCTTATCAATCAATTTTTCAACTTTCTGACTCAATTTCAACTTCCTCCTTTTCTTTTAGCTTTTTCATTCTTAATCATCTGGGTTACGCGATCCGTCAAACCACTCGTGTGAGACTCCTCATCAATTTTGTGAATAGCCATCATAGCCAACTGTTCGTCTTCAAGACGTTTCCCAGTGATTAGTATAACCCCGTTGTGACCTAGGATTATGTGACAACCGGTCTCCTGCTTTATCATAGATATCATGGAGCCTTTCCTCCCAATCACCCGCGGAATCTTCGTGGGAGTTATCTTCACAACTTGTCCACGGGTTATCTTTCCTAATCCTGGCTCACCAACCGTTAACTGTGGATTGTGCGCTCTATCATACGCGATAATCTTAGCTATCACCAAATCACCTACGTCAAGAACCTTTGACAAATCGTTTTTCTGCGGTCTGAAGGGTCTGCTTAGAACATCCGAGGCTCTCAACAGAGCCAGATACGGAGAGTTGATATCCACGGTCCAACCGTTAAAACCAACCTCCACAACGGTTCCTATAACCGTGTCGCCAACTCTTGGAATGTAAAAGGCTCTCAAAGCCACAACATTCACTTTTCTATCTTCGTAATCCACAAGCCCTATCCTTGAAGCATATATCTTATCATTTTCCTTGTACGTGTTTTCACCGGCTATGTAATCACCCTCAGCGAGTAAATCGCCAGGTGTCACGAGCTGCCTCTTCTCAAAAAATGTTGGCATTCCTCATCACTCACAACCTACAAGTTTACCTCACGAAATTACTTTAGCTTCCGCGTTCCCTTTTGTTATTTCCCCTATCTTCTCCAAGAACGGCCCGTACAAGCCTGCCGGCATCTCTAGAACGCCGTACCATGAACCGTCCGCACGCCACTCCTCACGCTTTATCGTCCCAAAGCCTTTAACGGTTCCGTATGCTTTCGCCGCGTACTCCGCGGGTATGCGAACACCGACGGCTACTTGCTCCATTTTCAACGGAAGAATGGAACGTAAAAGCTTGATTATTTCCTTAGCTTGTTCCTCCACAGGTTTGAAAGGGTCTATTGAGTAGTGAATTTGCTGCATGGCTTGTTCCACCCTTAACGGTGGATGAGGAAGATTCGTTCGTGGGTCAACGCATTGTCTCGATATGAAGGCTATTATCTGTTTCCTTTTGTCCTCAATCATCTTTCTACGCTGCTCCGTTGTCAACTGTATCACACCCTTCTTCAGTATCACGTCAGCTATCTTCAACGGCTCCGTTGTTCCGAAGGCTTTACGAAGAGTCTCCTCGGAAACTTTTGTTCCCTTATTCGCATCTGAAAATATCGTCTCCGTAACCAACACTTCCGTTATCGCGGATATTTTCCCAGTTCGATAATCTAACGCCTTCTCCGGCTTGACGAGAATCTCAAAGTGTTCGTTACCCTTTGTAAGGCGTGCAACCGTGTACTTTTCACCCATCACTATTTCACTTGCCTAAGCCCAACTCTTTCATAAAACCTTGAATTTTTTCATCGCTTAACATTTCCATCTTCTTAGTCGGCCGCTGGAATCACCGCCACCTTTATCCTTGGAGGCAACTGTCTCGCTTCCAAGGCTTTCGCCAAACATTTTATCCCAAGCTTTGTGGCTTCGTCAAGCCTCATGTCTTCCCGGTACTCTTCCTTCAGTATATTGATCACGGTTTCTCTTCCGGCACCTTGAGCTGTAGCCTTGTAGCGTCTGTAGGTTCCGCTGGGATGAGTGCCAAACAAGCGGTTTCCAGTTTTGTCAACTCCACCGAAGATTATCGCCACGCCGAAGGGTCTGACACCCGCATGCTGCGTGTAAAGCTGTTTGATGTCGCATACTCTCTTGGTTACAACTTCCACATCTATAGGCTCGTCATAGGTTAACCTGTTGCTCTGAGCGTACACCCTAGCTTGATCTATGAGAATCCGCGCGTCTGAGCTTAAACCGACAATGGCTGCTCCCACATGCTCGTCAATCTTGAAGATTTTCCATGAAGATTCAGCCTCTTCAAGAGGCTCAACCGTTTCTTCAGCTCCTAAAACAACTCCCTCACTACATTTAATACCTAAAATGGTTGCTCCACGGTCAACCAAGTTCATCGCATATTCAACTTGGAAGAGTCTACCCTCAGGTGAAAAAACCGTTATCGCACGGTCATAAGCGCCTGGCGCTGCAAACACAGACAACACACATACCTCACAACATTCTCAAATCTTATTTGCAGACTTTCATATAACAACTATAAAACTTGTTTTAAACATAGGCACTCGCTTCCTTTAGAGAAACTCTCATGAACCAATATTTTATATAAATGCTGGAACTTGATGTTGACAGACGTTAAATGAAAACCGAAGCCAGTGAACAGAAACCGAAAGGCTTAGTCGTGTTTGATGTTGAAGGTGTCCTGCTGCCTAAAAGGCGGTATATTCCCTTCGAAGCGACAAGAAAGCTCGGATTCCTAAAATTTTTGAAAATAATATTTTACGGTCTCCTCTACGAAATCGGTTTATCATCTCTTGAAATTTCTTTAAAAAGAATCTACAAATGTCTGAAGGGATGCACCGTCGAGGAGTTGCGCTCTTACTTTGAGAAGGTGCCTCTGCTTCCCGATTCGGAGAAAGTTTTAGGTTTTCTTCACACACATGGATGGAGAACAGCTCTTGTAAGCTCCGGTCTTCCCAAAGTTTTCATTCAAGAACTGGCGGCAAAGCTGAGGGCGGACTACGCTTTCGGTTTGGAACTGAAAGTAGTTGACGGAAAATTCACCGGTGAAGTGGAAGGCACGGTTATGAAAAAGAATGGTAAGGCTGTGATTCTTAAAAAAATTCTCCGCGATGAAAACATACCCTCACAAAACTGCGTTTTGGTCGCCGATGACAGAAACAATCTACAAATGTTCGAACACGCTGGGTTGAGGATAGGGTACAACCCGGATTTCATGTTAAGCGCCAAGTCAGACTACGTTGTAACCGGGAGATTAAGCAAGATTCTGCCGATAATAACGGATAACAAAACAGAAAGGAACAAACGGACTCTCTCAAAAAGTGAAGTTCTCCGAGAGACAATTCACGTAAGCGGTTTCGCTGTACCATTCATTTGCACTTATGTTCTTAACCCCTACATCGCGGTCTTCCTAATTTTCGTCGTAACGCTTCTTTACGGTATGTCGGAACTGGCAAGAATAATGGAAATAACGTTTCCCATATTCACTTCGATAACTTCACACGCCGCGGTCAGACTTGAACCGTACGAGTTCGTAACCGCACCGATTTTTTACGCCTTCGGCATAATGCTTTCAATCATAATTTTTCCGCCGCAAATAGGATATGCATCAATAGCCGTACTTACGTTAGGCGATGGATGCGCATCGTTATTTGGAAAACTTGGGAGAAAACAGTTTTCATTCAACAAAACCAAACACTTGGAAGGCTCTCTTTTCGGTTTCATCTTCGCTTTTCTAGGGGCAGTATGCTTTGTAAATCCAATCA
>PIYA01000054.1:2724-8819 GCA_003601785.1 Candidatus Bathyarchaeota archaeon | reverse complement strand
ATTGGGAATCATGTTGATGAAAGCCCTCTCCACGAGGATAAGCGTATTCACGGTGAGAACATGAAATCTTCTGAAACACGCGTAGGTTCAGACATCGTCAACCTTGTTGAGAAAGGCGCGGAGTTCCATGGACATCTGGGTCCCTTCCTCGTTCTGGGTGTTCGCGCTGGACTAGCGGGTTTAAGGGAACTCGGTGTTCCGAGAAAATTTGGGCAGATGCGTGTGACAGCCAAGTTGAAGCTCTCCGTTCCCTTCTCATGCTTTATAGACGGTGTTCAAGTTACAACGAACTGCACGGTTGGAAATCGTTTGCTAAGACTGGAGGATTCGCAGCAGGGAATAACTGTTTGTTTTAAACCTAAAGACTCTGATGAAGAGTTAACGATTCGTGTTAAACCTGAAATTCTGCGGTATCTGATGAACAAGTTTTCTGAGGGAGTCTCAAACGAGGAGCTCGCATGGGAGATAGCGTCTCTACCTGAAGACAAGCTGTTCACGGTGGCGAAACAATAAGTTTTTTAACAGCCTCAACCCATGCACAAATTCAACGCGTAAAAGATGCCTTATTCAAAATTAAGAGATGAAAACGGTGCGTGTGAAGATCAGAGTCACCGGCATAGTTCAGGGTGTAGGCTTTCGTCCCTTCATCTATCGTATAGCTGTGAAAAACGGTTTAAACGGATACGTCAGAAACAGAGGCGACGCCGGTGTAGAGATACTCCTAGAAGGCAGCGAAGAACGCGTTAAAAATTTTCTAAGGGATTTAAAGGAGAAAAAGCCTCCGTTAGCGAGAATTTATGAAGTGATAACTTCACCTTTGAAAGGGAAAAACGAGTTTGAAAGCTTCACGATATTAAAAAGTTCGGAGGAGACAGAGCTTTCAGGCTCCGTCATACCGCCTGACATAGCAATCTGTGACGAATGCTTAAAAGAGCTTAGAGACCCTGAAAATCCGAGATACGAATATTTTTTCATCACATGCACGAACTGTGGTCCAAGATACACCATCATTGAAAAGCTTCCCTACGATAGAGAAAACACGACCATGCGAGAGTTTCCAATGTGCAACTTCTGCAGAAGCGAGTACACAGACCCTTTAAACAGACGTTTCCACGCACAAACGGTCGCGTGTCCAAAGTGTGGTCCAAAGGTGTACTTGACAACCAAGAAAGGCGAATTGGTGAACAGTGAAGACCCTGTTAGGGAGGCTGGAAAACTGCTTTCAGAAGGCTTCATAGTAGCCATCAAAGGATACGGCGGTTTCCACGTTGCCACGGCGACAACCATGGATGAGCCTCTGATCAAGCTTAGAAGGGTTAAGCACAGAAAACAGAAGCCTTTCGCTATTATGGCTCGAAGCTTGGAGGCAACGAAGTCTTTCGCTGAGGTAAGTCTCAGAGAGGCTGAACTCTTGACTTCTTACATGCGTCCCATAGTGCTTCTGAACAAAAGTGAAGACTATTACCTTTCAGATTTGATAGCGCCCGGCTTGCACAACGTCGGCGTTATGCTTCCATACACCGGGTTGCACTACATGCTCTTTGACCGAGTGGAAGACCCAGCTTTCGTGATGACTAGTGCTAACCCGCCGAATCAACCCATAATAAAGGATGATGATGAAGCTTTGAGAAGGCTCAGCGGCACCGTGGATTACTTCTTGTTTCACAACAGAAAAATAGCCCACAGATGCGACGACTCGGTTGTACGCTTACACGGTATCCATCAAGTTTTTCTAAGGCGCTCAAGGGGTTACGCGCCGGCACCAATAGTGTTAAGGGAGAAAGCTAAACACTGCACAGTTGGCTTGGGTGGAGAGTTAAACAATACTGGATGCGTCTTGTTAGGGAACAAAGCCTTCATATCTCAGCACATAGGCGATGTGGAAAACGTTGAAACAAGGGATTTCTTGGAAAAAGCCACTAAACACCTAATTCGCTTAACAAACAGCAAAGTTGAAGCGGTTACGTGTGACCTCCACCCAAAATTCACAACAACAAGACTTGCTCAAAATTTAGCGGATGAGAACGGTTGGCAACTGATTCAAGTTCAACACCACCACGCGCACATCGCAGCTTTAATGGCTGAACACGACGTGAAAGAAATCATAGGCATATCATGCGACGGATACGGATACGGTTCAGACGGTGAAGCATGGGGCGGCGAAATACTATTCTGCACTCGAGGAGAACTCGGTTTCGAACGCTTAGCCCACCTTCAAAGACAACCGCTGATAGGCGGAGACTTGGCTACACGCTACCCCTTAAGAACAGCCGCTGGAATACTGCATAAAAAAGTGGATGTGGAAGACTGGCTCATGCAACATCGAGAACGCTTTCCCCACGGCGAAAAAGAGGTTGAGGTTGTTCTCCATCAGCTTGAGAGAGAAGACAACGCGATTATGACCACGAGTTGCGGAAGAGTTTTAGACGCTGTTGCAGCCGTTTTAGACGTGTGTTACGAACGCACTTATGAAGGTGAACCAGCCATGAAACTGGAATCCATCGCTGTTAAAGGCGAAGACATCTTAAAACTCAAGCCTATAATAGCGAATGACGTTTTAAACACCACAGAGATGCTTTTGGAAATATTCGAAAATAGAGGGAAATACTCTAAGGCTGATTTGGCATATTCAGCCCACGCGTACCTAGCTAAAGGCTTGGCGACGCTGGCAATAGAAAAAGCTTTGGAAAAAAACGTTAAGATTGTTGGTTTCTCAGGCGGGGTTGCCTGCAACCGTATTTTAACCTTAATCATGCGAAAAATCGTTGAGGATTCAGGTTTAAAGTTTCTGGTTCACGAGGCTGTTCCACCCGGAGACGGCGGCTTATCCTTCGGTCAAGCTGTTATCGTTGGATTTTCCAATTTCTGAACATAACTGATTTATCTGCGTTTAAGTTCATGTATTGTGAGCAACGATGTGTCTAGCGATTCCGGCTAAAATCGTAAACATAAAGGGTGACAGCGCCCAGGTGGATTTCGGCGGCGGTGTCTTAAGAGAAGTGAATGTGGCTCTCGTAGACGCCAAAATCGGCGAATACGTTTTGGTTCACGCCGGCTACGCGATTCAGGTTTTAAGCGAAGAGGAAGCTCAAGAAACCTTGCGCTTGTGGAGTGAGGTTCTTGAGGCTGCTGAAGCAGAAATTGCCAGCATGAAAACCTAGCGTGCTGATGCTGGATGGTTGAAAAACTAAGGTTCAGAGACGCAACGCTAGCGAAACGAGTTGTAGAGAAGATTCACAAACTCGCATCAAAACAGCGCACAGTCAAGATCTGCCACGTCTGCGGCACACATGAATGGACAATCACCCATTACGGATTACGCAGCCTCTTACCAGCCAACGTTGAGGTTATAGCAGGACCAGGATGTCCCGTCTGCATAGTTCCAGCCTCGGAAATAGACGAAGCCATCCAACTGGCGTTAAAAGGCATTGTTGTCACGTGTTTCGGTGATGTTTTACGTGTTCCAGGTTCAAAGATGTCTCTTCTGGACGCTAAAGCCGAGGGTGCGGATGTTCGCGTTGTCTACGGTGTTGGTGACGCGGTTAAGATGGCTGAGAAAGAACCTGACAAACAATTCGTTTTCTTCGCCATAGGCTTTGAGACAACGGCGCCTTCAACAGCGGTGGAAGTTGTCAAGAAACCGCCTGAAAACATGAGCTTTCTGGTTTCCCATCGTCTAATCCCCCCAGCCATGAAGCTTCTGGTGGAGATGAAAGACCTAAGCCTAAACGGTTTCATCGCTCCAGGACACGTCAGCACAATTATCGGGCTTAAACCATACGAGGTTTTTCCGAGACTTTATAACATGCCAACCGTTGTCGCAGGCTTTGAACCATTAGACATACTGTTCGGCGTCTACATGATTCTGAGGCAGCTAAAAGAGGGCAAGCCACGCTTGGAAAACGAATATGTGAGAGCTGTTCTTCCAGAGGGCAACGTGAAGGCTCAAAAGCTGATGCGGAAGGTTTTCGAGGTTGAAAACGGTAAGTGGCGGGGATTAGGCACCATTCCAAACTCCGCCTTCAAGCTTCGAAGTTCATATGAAACCTACGACTCAAGATTAAAATACGGCGTTAAAATCGAACACGGTGTTGACGTGCGACCAGGATGCAAGTGCCACCTCGTGATAATCGGAAAGATAAAGCCAACTGAATGTCCCCTTTTTATGAAGGCTTGCACTCCACAGAATCCTGTTGGTCCGTGCATGGTGAGCATGGAGGGAACATGCAGAATATGGGCGAGAACTACAAGGCGGGCTGAAAGCTAGCATATTCTCGGCACGGGGTCTCCGACGGGTCTGCTGATTATTCTTTTTCCACCGACTAGGGTTTGCATGGCTACTCCTTTGAAGTCCGCTGTGGCTTCACCGATTATTTCAGCGTCTTTCCCTTCCTCCGTTGTTTTCAAAAGTTCCAAGGCTTCTTCGGCTTTCTCCTCCACCACGCCTACGACGACTTTGCCCTCGTTTCCTATCTCAAGAGGGTCTAAACCCAACATTTCACATGCGGCTTGCACATCATTTCTTATGGGAACCCTGTCTTCATGGATTAGTATGCCAACGTGGGATTTTTCGCTGAACTCGTTTAGAGCGTCAGCCAAACCGCCGCGTGTAGGGTCTTTCATGGCAACTACGCCGCCGACTTCTCCGAGCAGGCTCTGAATCACACGGTTTAAAGGTTTAACATCGGATTTTATGTCGCTTCCGAAGCTTAATCCCTCTTGTGCAGACAGCACAGCCAAACCGTGATCGCCGATGGTGCCTGACAGTATTATTTTGTCGCCTGCTTTGAGGTTTGAGTCCAGAATCCACCTTGCTTTAAAATCACCTCTAAATCTTCTAACAACCTCGAGGTTTCTTTCCAGAGCCTCAGTTCTCTTCCCTATTCCAGAGGTGTTTATGACACATCCGCCTAGGCTTCCCTTCTCAACAACCTTCGTGTCTCCCGTAACTATGCTTACGCCGGCTTTCTGACATGTCCGCTGCATACTAGTTAAGATTCGCTCAAAATCTTTTAGAGCTAAACCTTCTTCCAAAACGAAGCCGCAAGCCAAAGCGTACGGTTCGGCTCCTAAGACAGCTATGTCGTTCACGGTGCCAGCTACGGCTATGCAGCCTATGTCTCCTCCCGGAAAGAACAGCGGCTTAACGGCGTGTGAATCGCTCTTCAGAACAATGTTGTCCACAACGGCGGCGTCGTCTAAAGCCTCAAGCGGAACTTCGATGTTAACCGCGTTTCCGAAGTGTTTCACTATGTAGTTTTTAACCAAGCTGTGCATAACCGTTCCTCCGGCGCCGTGAAGCATGGTGATATGTTCACTTTTGTCCTTCAATAGTCTCCACCACAGCATGAGTAAACGTTTCTTTCTTGAAATCTCTTTCCTTTCAACGTTACCCTTAAATACATTGCAAGTCTAGGCTTCCCTATGCACGAGTGGGCTTTGGCTGAAGCAGTGATTTCAACGGTTTCTCAACTGGCAGAAAAGGAAGGATTAAATGAAGTTACAGAGGTTAAACTAAAAGTCGGAGAGCTGCAACAGATAGAACTCGACGTTTTAAAGTTCGCCTTGTCCCAGCTTAAAACCTCAAAGCTTCTTAAAAACGCAAGGTTCGACATAGAAACTGTTAAAGCTGAACTGAAATGCAGGGTCTGCGGATACGAGTGGATTTTCAGAAAAGAAAAAATAGATGAAGATGTAGCTGAAGCAATACATTTCATCCCAGAAATGGCTCATACTTACATCAAGTGTCCAAACTGTGGCAGTCCAGACTTTGAGATTGTACGGGGACGCGGGGTTTGGCTTGAAAGCGTGAAGGGTGTGAAATAGATGACTGACCCGAGAATAGCCGTAATCAACGAAAGACTGAAGGAAGTAAACAATATAATCGCTGTTTCAAGCGGGAAGGGCGGCGTCGGCAAAAGCCTAGTCGCGTCCACTTTAGCCTTAACCCTTGCAGAGGAAAACTACAAGGTCGGTCTCTTCGATTTAGACTTCACAAGCCCCTCAACCCACGTCATCTTAAACGTGAAAAACGTCTATCCAACGGAGAAAAACGGTGTAGTTCCACCGGAGATTCATGGTTTAAAGTACATGTC
>PIYA01000054.1:0-2717 GCA_003601785.1 Candidatus Bathyarchaeota archaeon | reverse complement strand
ATAGTTTACTACTCAGGTGAACACGTTTCACCGTTGAGGGGGGCAGACGTTTCCAACGCGCTGATAGAGCTGCTCGCCATAACAAGGTGGAACACGCTGGATTTTCTGATAATAGACATGCCGCCTGGAATAAGCGACGCAACCCTAGACATCATCAGACTCGTCAAACGAATAAAATTCCTAATAGTCACGACGCCTTCGCAACTAGCCTTCGAAACCGTTAGAAAACTAGTAAATCTGCTTTCAGAGCTGAACATCCCCATCATAGGCGTCGTTGAAAACATGAAAATGAAAGAATCCCGCTTTATCCGAGAACAAACCGAAAAAACGGGTTTGAAATTCTGGGGGGAAATCCCCTTCGATTATACGCTTGAAGAAGCAATAGGCGACGTAAACCGATTATCTAAAACAAAGTTCATGGAAAGAATAAAAGAAATCGCGGAGGCAAACATAAACAAAATCTGAAACCATTAAAACGTTCAGAAACCCTTAAACCACACTTTTCTCCCTCTATAAAAGTGCTCTCAAACTTAATAGAGCTCAAGAGGAATATTAATGGGACTGTTAAAGTGGGCTCGAACGAGGTCACCTTGGCTTTTACACTTTAATGCCGGCGGATGCAACGGGTGCGACATAGAACTTGTGGCAGCTCTCACGCCGAGATTTGATGTTGAACGCTTCGGAATACTATTGGAGGGAAGTCCGAGACACGCAGATATACTAGCCGTCACGGGTCCGGTAACCCTTCAGGTTAAAGATAGACTCGTTAGGATTTACGAGCAGATGCCTGAGCCGAAATACGTTGTGGCTATAGGCGCTTGCGCCTGCAGCGGAGCACCGTTCAAAGACTGTTACAACGTGCTCGGCGGAGTTGACAAGGTGCTTCCAGTGGACGCTTACGTTCCAGGTTGCCCACCGAAACCAGAAGCAATCATCGACGGAATAGTGAAGCTTATTCAAAAAATTAGACGTGGTGACACGTATGGAAAAGGAAAAAGAGAATGAAATCGTGGCGAAACTGAGGGAGATTCTGAAAGAAAAAATAGTTGAGGTTAGGGTTCCGAGGAAACGGAGAATTTTTGTTCGAATAGAGATGGAAGCGTTTAAAAAAGCGGTTAAACACTTGGTGGAAGACTTAGGGTTCAAACACCTTTCAACAATAACAGGTGTAGACTTGGGAGAAACCATAGAACTCATCTATCACTTGGCGTACAAAGGCTCCATAGAACTGTCCTTGGGGATTACCGTGGAGAAGAAAAACCCAAACGTGCCGACTATAACCGACATCATCCCAGGCGCAATCCTTTACGAACGTGAGGTTCACGACCTGTTTGGAGTAACCTTTGAGGGTCATCCAGACTTGGCGCGGCTGATTCTCCCTGAAAAGTGGCCTCGAGACGTCTATCCTCTGAGGAAAGAATACACCCTTGAGAACCTTCACGGCTCCATCTTTAAAGATGAGGAGGGTGAAAAATGAGTTACGGCTCCATAATCAAGATTCCCTTCGGTCCTCAACATCCAGCCTTAAAAGAACCGGAACACTTCCTGTTTGAGGTTGACGGAGACATCGTTGTGAACGTTAAGCCTCGCATAGGCTACAATCACCGCGGGATAGAGAAAGCCTTTGAAAGAAGAACTTACATTCAGAACATATACTTGGCTGAGCGCATCTGCGGAATATGCTCAGACGCCCACACAACATGTTACACGCAGGCAATAGAAAGCCTCTTAGGTGTTGAAGCACCCCCAAGGGCAAGATACATCCGTGTGATAATCGCGGAGCTTGAGAGAATTCACAGCCACTCCCTCTGGGTTGGCATAGCAGCGCATGAGATAGGGTTCGACACCCTTTTCATGTATGTCTGGAGAGACCGAGAAACGGTTATGAACCTTTTCGAGATGATTTCAGGAAACCGCGTGCACTACGCGACAAACACCATAGGTGGAGTGCGAAGAGACATACCATCCCAGATGATTCCTAAAGTCAAGAAAGGTTTAGACCTTCTGGAGAAAAGGTTCAAGTACTACTTGAACGTCGCTCAAACAGAACAAACAATCTTGAAGAGAACGGAAAACGTTGGCATACTGAAACCGAAAGACGCCGTTGACCTATGCGCTGTCGGACCAACCCTACGCGCAAGCGGAATAAAAAATGATGTTAGAGCCGACGACCCCTACGCTGCCTACGACGAGATACCCTTCCACGTCATAACACATGACGGATGCGACGTCTTAAGCAGGATAATCGTACGATGCGAAGAGATGTTGGAGAGCATAAACATAATCCGTTACGCGCTTGAACACATGCCCGAGGGAATGACCAGAGTGCGGGTTCCCCTAGCGGTTCCGGAAGGTGAAACCGTGTCAAGGGTTGAAGCTCCAAGAGGAGAACTTATACACTACGCTAAGTCAAACGGCACCATGAAACCCGAACGATACAAGGTTAGAAGCCCAACCTTAGGCAACATACCAGCCTTGTGTAAGATGCTCCTAGGCGGACACGTGGCTGACATACCCATAGTGTTAGCAGGCATAGACCCATGCTTTGCTTGCATGGACCGAATGAGCTTCATAGACGTCAAAACCAGCAAGAAATGGGTCTGGACCATGAACCAGCTGAAGAAGCATACAAGGAAGGTGAAATAATGAGCGTGATCAAAGAAGCGCTTAAACAATTACTCAAAAAACCAGCAACGCTAAACTATCCGATTGAAAAG
>PIYA01000053.1:8934-11614 GCA_003601785.1 Candidatus Bathyarchaeota archaeon | reverse complement strand
CAATATTCAGGTTTTATAATATTCGCAGCTAGGATGCTCAGTGTTGGAACCGGCTTAGCCTTTCAGCTGATGATAGCTCGTGCAACAACAAAACCCGAATACGGAATATGGTTCAACATGGCAGACCTCCTATCCTATTTTACGTTGCTTTCAGCTGCTTTACCTTTTTGGGCTCTGAGGTTTACTGCCAGAGAGAAAGAAGGAGCCGTTAAAACCGGGTTAATGGCAAATCTAGTGATTTCTATTATAGCCACGGCTGTTTATGTCCCTCTAGTTCCATTTTTAACTTCAGCCTTAGGTGTAGCCTCAAATTATACATATCTATATTTTATTGTTTCAGCTCAAATAATAGAATTATACACTGTTAACATGCTTTCAGCATGTATAAGGGCGAAGAGGCCTCAGTGTTTAGGCTACGGGTTACTTATAGAAGAAATCATTAAGGTTGCATTAGCTTATTTTCTCATAATAGAGCTTAACCAACCGCTTTTAGGTGCTTTACTAAGTCTAATAGTAGCCTATACTATTCAAATTTTCTACTTTTCCAAAATTGTGGCGGAGGAACTTAAACAGAAAATACAATGGGCTTATGTAAAAGAATGGATTAAAGGTTCGTTAGCAAATATCTACAATGTCATCGGCACCCAAGTGGCGAACTTCATTTTTATAATGTTATTCATCTATGGCGGAGAAGCAGCTAGAAGCGACTACGGAGCAGCAGCCATAGTAGCAAACGTAATTCCATACTCCTTCTTCCTAGCCTTCGCCCTATATCCAAAACTGTTAGCAGAAAGAAAACTCGAAGACATAACAGCATCGCTAAAATTGGTTCTAATGTTCGCAATACCCATGACAATAGGTGCTATAGCCATGCCAGATTCCTTTGTCATAATATTAAAATCCGAATACAAAGAATCGGCAATCATACTCTCTCTCTTAGCTATTGACGCCCTAACCATAACCCTCAGCCAGTTCTTCAACTCCGTAATCTTCGGGTTTGAAAGACTGGATGAAAAAGCAAAAATCCCCCTCAAGCAACTGGTTAAAAGCAATATTTTCAAAGTTTTCACTTTGCCATATATACATTCTGCAATAACGTTGCCAACGGCTTTTTATGTCCTAACAAACTTTGCATACAACCAACCCTTACAAGCCGCACTTTACGTAACAATAATAAACATGTCTGCGCGATTCGCGATGTTCCTCATCTTATACGTAATCGTACGCAAAACTGTTCAAGTGATTATTCCGTGGAGAAACATACTAAACTATGTTTTCGCCGCAACTGTTATGGGAGTTATACTCTATACGATTCCACATCCAACAAAAATAACACCAACAATAGGCACAGCGATAGCCGGTGGAATAATCTACATCATCCTACTAATGATCATAGACAAAGAAGCCAGAAGTCTAATTAGGTCAATCTGGTCGGAAATCAGGACAGAAATCAGAAGCATATTACCAAAATCTATCAATAGAAAGGTTGAAAACTTATGGAAAAACTCATGATAATTGTCGGCACTCGCCCTGAAATAGTAAAAATGGCGCCTGTGGTAAGAGCTTTAAAAAACGAAAACATATCCTTCACCTTTGTTCACTGCGGTCAGCACTATGATTATAACATGTCTCAGCAGTTCATAGAAGAGCTTGAGTTGCCGACGCCTGATTTCAGCTACAAGGTTAAGGCTTACTATCAAGGTGTACAAACAGCCAGGATACTGATGCACATGGAAAGTCTCTTCATGAAAACCAAACCTAGTACGGTGCTTGTGGAGGGAGACACGAACGGTGTTTTGGCTTCAGCCTTAGCGGCTGTGAAGCTCGGCATCTTGGTTGGGCATGTGGAAGCTGGACTTAGAAGTTTTGACTTGCGGATGCCCGAGGAACACAACAGATGTCTCACAGACCACATATCAACCTATCTCTTTGCACCCACGGAACGGGCTGAGAACAACCTGAAAAGAGAAAACGTGTGGGGAAAAATCTATGTGACCGGAAACACCGTTATAGATGCTGTAATTCAACATTTGCCAATAGCGGAGAAGAGGTCAAAAATTTTAGAAGAGGTAAAATTTGACAGATTCGCCTTAGCAACAGCACACAGGGCGGAAAACGTGGATGATCCGCAAGTGCTGAAAAACTTCATGGAAGCCTTTATTAACGCTCCTATACCGGTTGTTTATCCTATGCATCCGAGGACGAAGAAAAGGCTGATGCAGAGCGGAAGCTGGCTTAAATATAAAAGATCAAAAAACCTGCAGATACTGCCACCTCTAGGATATTTCGACTTTCTCGTCTTGTTAAAGACTTGTGAAATGATAATAACGGATTCGGGTGGAATACAAGAGGAGGCAACGGCTCCGCCTATACGTAAGCCTGTTTTGGTCATCCGGCTTTCAACGGAGAGACCGGAGGCTGTTGAGGCTGGCTTCGCTGAGGTGGTGGGTACGGAGAGAGATGGTATATTGCGTGCTATGGAGAAAACATTGGAAGATAGAAAAGTGCTACCGGAAAAATCTCCGTATGGGAATGGAGACGCCGCTGAAAAAATCGTGAGGATAATGAAAGAAGAAATTGGTGCCTAGGAAATATAGGTTATTTTCTTTTCCTCTTCCTTCCGCATCTCTTCCGTTTGTAACGCATGTTTTTCCTCAATTTTCTGCAGACGTTTAACCAT
>PIYA01000053.1:0-8902 GCA_003601785.1 Candidatus Bathyarchaeota archaeon | reverse complement strand
GTTAAGTCAACCTTAAAACCGATTATCCTCTGCAGAACTTCCAAGACACTTTTAGCCGCTTTCGGGTCGGGTAGATATCCACGGGTTTCGCCTAAAAGACAAACAGCTTCAACATCTTTGAAACGAGCAAGACCCAAGATTAAGCCAGCGGTTCCCACAATGGGGTTTCCGGTTGGACTCATGATTGCTTTGGCTTTTAGAGCTTTTTTTAAAAGTTCGGGGTTTGTTGCTGCTGTGATGACCTTTGGTTTGTCTTTCACTTCCATTCGGTAGCCGCCGATTGTTACAACGGTTTTTACGTTGTGTTTTTTTGCGAAGTCCAGTATGCAGCTTGAAACTTCATACTGTCCCTCAATTGTTTGTGCTTGGCTATCACCTGTGAAAAACATTAAATCATTCTCCCCGTTTTCATTTTTCCAATAATAAAAGGTTCCGCGTGGAAGTCTCACACTTCCCTTCTTGTTCACAAGGACGTAATAAGGAAAGTGGGGAGAGTATAAATGGGCGAGTTTTTCAGCCTTTAACCGCTTGATCAAATAACGCGTTGCTATTCTCCCTACCAGTCCTAAACCTGGAAGTCCTTCGATTAATATGGGATTTTTGAGTTCAACTTTTTTGAGTTCTTTGACGAATGTTTCTTTCATTCTCCATCTCTTCTTTTAACGCCATTTTATATTTGAGATACTTGTCGTCTGGTGAAAATTTGGGCGGGTGTGGTATTCGAACTTTTCCACCGCAGTATGGACATTTATTTTTTTTCAGAGTGTATTTTCCACATTTTTCACACTTCCTCAGAAGCCAAACCATTACTTGCTCCTTCTAAAAACTCCTTCTCCACCAGCTTTCTCAACGTCTGAAATTATGTTTTGGGCAACACTTTGCAAAACGTTTTCTGCAATCTTGTAGTTTTCGGCTAGAACTTCAACGCAGTATTTCGGTGCTGCGACAACATAGAAGCGGATTTTCGCTTCTTCAGATTTTTTGCTTTTTCTAGCGTTTAAGAACGCGTTTTTAATGACTTTTACACCGTTCGGTTTTGCACATCGAAGTTCAACTATGCCTTTCACCTTAACCATGGGGATGCGTATTCTTTCCTTCGCAATCTTCGCAAGTGCAACTGCGAGTTCCTTCGGGACACCTATCCTCGTGAAGACCTCAGCTCCTTCTTTTGCGGCTTTTTCGAAGCCTTCGTACAATCCGTATTTCTTCTCAATTAAGGCTCCTGCTTTTTCGTAGATTTCCTCAAAAGATAAACCTTTTTTTTCAGCCAAGTTTCTGAGTAATGCTTCAGCTTTTCTCTCTTTTTTCCAAAGCATGATCTTCTCTCTTTTTTCTCGTTTGGTGACTCTTCTGAGGGACAAGTCTATGTGTCCCTTCTCCACGTCAACCCGTAGAACTTTTAAAACAACTTTTTGTCCTTCACGGACAAAATTGCGGATGTTTCTAATCCAAGAGGAGGAGATTTCTGATATGTGTAGTAATCCCTCTTTATCATACTCATCCAGCTTAACGTAGGCACCGTAATCCATAACTTTCTCTATGGTGGCTATCACCAAGTCACCGACTTCAGGCCACTCGCTTTTTCTGCTACTCATCACACGTTCCCTACTCGAAAACCGCTATTATCTCACCTTTAATTATCGCCTTTCCACCAGAAGGTTCTGCAAGCACCGTTCCGCAAACAGTGCATTTAACCTTGTTTACTGCGTGGCTGAAGATTATCTGTTCGTTACCGCAATTTGGACATTTAACTTTAAGGAAACTGCTTTTCGGTCTTGGGATAAGTTTTTCCCACTCACTCATGATTTAACCCCCTCTTAAGTAATTACTGCTTTTCTTAAGCGTATTCCTTCCATGTGTCTTGTGTAACCGCAAACTTTACACTTGAGCTTCAACGTTTGTTTCTTAGTGGTCTTTGCGAAGTCTCTTTGAAGGGGATACTTTTGTCCACCGTAACCCTTCTTTTCTCTTCTGTGGTGCCGTTCACCTTTGGCTAATGCTCTCCGCTTTCCAGCCTTGTAAAGGGAAACCGTGTGAATCTGATGTTTTTTACATCTTGGACAGTAAGTCCTAATCTCTTTTGGAATATTCACTTTTCACCACGTCAGCCTTTGCATAAAAAGGCGCGCTTACTCTTATATTTTTTCACTAAAATCTAAATCCACCCTATTATAAATTTGTTTTAATTAAACGATGATTAGGCGTTTCACCCATGCTTTATGATCCTGTTCGGAGACATCTGTCAATTGAAAAACTGGTCACCCGTAAGAGTATTAACGGTTTGCAGAGGAAGTATTATCGTGTTAGGCCAGCGAGATGGTATGGTGGAATAGTGACAGCTGACTGTGTTGGCTGCGGTTTGTTATGCAAGTTTTGCTGGGTTTCAGATTATGTGATGTTTCATCCAGCTGATGTTGGAAAATTTTACAGCCCAGAAAAAATCGTCAATAGTTTGGTTATGCTGGCTAGGAAAAGAGGCCTAAACCAGCTTAGAATCAGCGGAGGGGAACCCACAATAGGGAAGTCTCACTTGTTACAAGTTCTTGAAAATCTTCAAGGTGAAGGTTTTTCTTTCATCCTTGAAACCAACGGGATACTTCTAGGCTATGATAAAGATTACGCTTCGAGATTGGTGAAGTATAATTTCGTTCATGTGAGAGTTTCCCTTAAAGGATGCAGTGAGAGCGAATTCGCTTTGTTAACGGGTGCGAAGCCTTCAGGCTTCGTGTTACAGTTGAAATCAATCTTTGCAGAACTTGATGGATGCTGGAGTTAGTTGTCATCCATCTGTAATGTCATCGTTTTCTTCAGAGAAAAACTTCCAAAAACTTCTTAAGAGAATCGAGCGAATCGATCCAAAGCTGGTTGAGGAAGTCGAAATTGAAGAGTTAATACTGTACCCTCATGTTGTCAAGCGGCTGAAAAAGCACGGGTTAGAATACTCTGCAGCTTACAAATCTAAAAATTAAAACTTAACCCCCAAACCCAAACCCGCGCGCTAAAAATGAAAAGTAAGATAAGTTTAAGATTTTGAATGTGCATCTGCGGCTATTTCTTCTGCAATCATTCGGCATTTTTTGGTTGCTTCCGTCACAGCCTTCATTAAGGCCTGTCTAATTTGACTTCCCTCCAGCTCGTAAATCGCCTCAATCGTGGTGCCGCTAGGAGTCGTCACCATATCCTTTATTTTGGCCGGGTGTTCTCGCGTTTCTAGTATCAATTTTCCAGTTCCTTGAACAGTTTGCGCTGAGCTATATAACGATAAATTTCTGGGCAAGCCAACCCTTAAGCCGGCATACATTAAAGCCTCAATTATAATGGAAATGTAGCCAGGTCCACTACCGCTCAGGGCGGTTATGGCATCCATATATTTCTCTTCAACCTTTTGGGAAACTCCCAACATATTCAATATTTCCTCAACCTTCTTTTCGTCCTTTAATGTTACATCACTGTCGCAACAGTAGGCCGTAAAAGATTCTTGAACCAGAACGGCAATATTTGGCATCGCTCTAACAAACTTGGCTTTAGAAACGATTTTCTTATAAAAATTTAAAGGAACCGTGGCGGCAGTTGATATTACAATTTTTCCTTCGATTTCCTTACTTATTTCTTTAAGGACTTTACTGACATCATTGGGTTTAACGCACAGAAAAATGATATCGGAATTTCTGGCAGCATATTTATTGTCCGTGGTTATTAAAACTCCCAGCTTTCCGAACTCCCTAAGTTTATCTATTTTGCGTCTCGTGGCAATTATCTTACCCCTATATCCATACTTTAATAGGCTTTTCACTATGGCTCCACCAATCACCCCGGCGCCTATTACAGCGATATTATCCATGGTTTTCTAACTCCATCTTTCTGTACTCAAATTTTTTAGTAGCTCCAGACAATTATTCAATTTATAAAGATTTTCCCCTCATCTCTAATAAACCAGCTGCCTCATTCTTCACTCTGAAGGTTTAATTTTTGCGATTCTCCAGCTCTATAAAGACTTTTTGATTTTCAATTTTTCTGCCAAAAGTTTGTCCGTCTGTTTGTTTGTTTTGTGAGTGTGTGTATGAGTGTTAGAGTGTGTGTTAGTTAGAGAGATAGTGGGTTTGGGGATTAAAACTTAACGAGCTATAGTGTTCCATGTTTAAAGTAATAGTTCTCCTCTTTCTTAGGTCCGAAACTTCTCACACCCTTGTCTTTGAGTTGTTTTCTAAGCTTTTTTGCGTATTCCTTTTTAATTTCCCCTCTTTTCTCTAAATAAGCAATTATTTCTTCTGCTTGCTCTTCGGTGTCACATCTGCGGATAAAATCTATCACATCAGGCGTATAATGTACAAATCTTTTTGATACAGCTTTTTCACCTGTTTTGGTGTCGGTCCGCACTGAGTTTATGGCGACTTTATGCGCATCGGACTCCAATTCCTTTGCTAGATTTGGAAACAACTTTCTGAATTGCTTTTTGTCTAATTCCATGTCTAACACCATTGATTAGACTCATGTCATCTCTTCGTTTTATTTTAAAGTTGAATCATCTATTTAAGCGTCTTTGAAAAGAGTTCAAATGAGTGAGGGACGAACTTCCGCGTTGGATTTTCTTTAAGCAGTTTTTCTAATTGTCTTAAGTTGAGACCGGTAATTACGTCTCCGTATATCTCACATTTTTCTTTACGGTTGATTTCATCGAGTCTTCTTACAATTATTTCGGCTTCATCTTTACTTGGGAGTTCAAGGTGTATGTGAAAGGATTCCTTCGTTATTCCATGCTTTGTTTCGCTAACCAGTTCGGTTCGCAGTATTTTGAAATTGTTCTGCTTCAGTTTTTTTAAAATGCTGGCGTTTTCTTCATGATATGTTACTATGTCTATGTCACTTCCGTGGTGTATTGTTCCCCGCCAGACGCTTCCTATCAAAATCGGGTTGTATGCCCTTAGAACACTCATTAACTGTAAAGCCTCCTTTCGCATTCGAATCAACCGTTCTTGTCTTTCAGCACCTTCCCTTTCTTCAGCTATTCTGTCTAATTCCACGGCTACTTCCAGATTTGTTGGAACGAACTTGACTCCTAATGTTCTCGCCGCTTTCAGTTTTGCTTGTTTATACTCTTTTTCGATTCCGGAGTAGAGAAGGCTAGCTGCTTCTCTTGCGACTTTTCTTCTTAGAATCTGAGGATTTTGTAAGTTCAAGTGTTCACCTGATGAGGCTGGAAAACTGTTAATGTTTAGCTACTTGTTCGTATAACGTCAATGTTTTTTTTGCTATCTTTTCCCATGTGAACTCGTTTAAAACTCTGCGTCTCCCGTTTTTTCCAAGCCACTTTCCCTTTTCAGGGTTTTCCAATGCACTGGTTATTCCCCAGGCTATGTCAGCTGGATTGCTGGGGTTAACGTGGAAGCCGCATTGTTCATCACCGCAAGGGATAACTATCTCACGCATGCCGCTGACACCCGCGGCTCCAACAACTACGGGACGTTCCATGCTCATTGCTTCCAAGGCCACTATCCCGAATGGTTCATAAAGACTCGGAAAGGCAGCAATGTCGCAGGCTGCGTAATGAAGTATGCGTTCTTCTTCCGGGATGAATTCGAAACGAAATTTTACACAGTCTTGAAGCTTCATGGTTTTAACAAGGTTGACTAGGTAGTCTTGCAAGTCGCCTAAACCCACAATGATAAGTTTGGCCTTAGGTAGTTTCTGCAGAACGTACGGCATAGCCATTATAAGCTTGTCAACCCCTTTGACACCCACGAGTCGTCCGATGAAAAAAATCATAAGATCGTCGTCTTCAAGACCGTAGAAATCTCTTATTTTCTTGACATCATCAGCCTTAACAGTCTCTGGATTATATTTCTGGGGGTCCACCCCGTTGTAGCACACTTGAATTTTTTCCTTCGGAAAACCAAGTTTCACCAGTTCATCCTTCATTGCGTAAGACACCGTTACGATGAGGTCCGCGGCTTTTGCTCCGTGCAGTTCAATGTTGCTCACTACTTCTGAACCGTTTCCAAGGGTTCTTCCTCTCTCTGTTGAGTGGACGTGAAAAGCGAGGGGCAGTCCAGATTCCTTTTTAATTGTTATTCCAGCGATTGCTGAAAGCCAGTCGTGAGCGATTACAATATCATATTTGAATCCTTCCTTCCTTACGAGTTCGTTGACAAATTTTGAAGCGCTCAGGTAATTGTAAACTAGAATTTTGGAGAAAAGTTGGATGCCTCTTCCCCATTTCTTGATGTCTTCAGCTATCACATCTGGCAGAGAATCTGATATATCTATGTGTAACGGACGGTGAATCTCTATCCCTCGCCAAATCTCTCTTGTAGGCAAGCTTCCAGTGTCATCGTTCATCGTGAAAACGGTCACGTCGTGATCCATTAAGACGAAGTTTCTTGTGATTTCCGCGGCGTAGGTTCCTAAACCACCGACAATTTTCGGTGGAAACTCGTAAACGAGCACAGCCATCCTCATTTTGATTTTCCTCTCAGTAGACCTTATTTAAGCAAGTGCTGTTGCTATTTACCTTTTCGGAATAACAACGGAGTTTACGTTTTTAAGCGTTCTTTCGTAAACGTAAGACTTTCCTGCTTTGTGTACAAAATCTGATGTTTCATTGAAACATTAATATGGAGGAAAACTGAAAAAGAAATTGAATTACAATATATTTAGAGGCTTAGAGAATGAGTTTATCTCCCGTTAAAAGGTTAGTACTTGAAACCATGTGGATTCTCGACAAACCAGCTAAAGCTAAAGAAATCGCCGAGGAGATCGGGTTAGGTTTTCCATCCGTTATGATGCACATTATCGGTCTCATGCGAATGGGATATGTTAAGGCGCCTCAAAAGGGACAGTATGTGATAACTGAAAAGGGAAAGAGGGCTTTGGGTTTTCCAGTGATCGACAGGGAAAAAGCAGAGGAAATTTTGGCGCCTTTACCTAAAGAAAAGTTCTTCAGTTTTTACGTGGATATTGGAAAACCATTGGGCATCTATGCGACAAGTCTTCAAGACTTTTGTGATAAGGTTCTCAAGGTAGATGCTGATTCCGTAGAATTTCATGTCAACCGCGGAGATTTCGAAACTTGGTTCAATTGTTTAGGTGATTTGGAACTGGCGAGAAAAATACTTCTCCTGAAAGAGAGAAAAGCATCCAAAGAAGAGTTGCGGAAAGTGATCTACGAAACCGTTAAGAACCGATG
This sequence comes from Candidatus Bathyarchaeota archaeon, assembly GCA_003601785.1. Taxonomy (GTDB): domain Archaea; phylum Thermoproteota; class Bathyarchaeia; order Bathyarchaeales; family Bathycorpusculaceae; genus PIYA01. The sequence goes on along the minus strand of PIYA01000053.1, from coordinate 1,719 downwards.
TGCAGAGCTTTCGAAGATCAAAGGAACTTAAATCTGTCCTTAAGCTTCTCGAGAATCTTTGACAATGTGGTGTATTCCATCTCTTTGACGCTTAAACGTGCTGGTTCAAACTCGCCCATACGTCTAAGCATTGAAGCGTACTCCACGGCTTCTCGTCTGGCCATATCAAAGGCTGGGTCATCGAACAAATCGGCAATCATCGGCTTCCCCTCATCGTTGCTCGAGATTTTGCCGTTTGAAACTTGAAAACCTAAAGCAACGATTCTTGGGGGACCATCGAAAACAGTGCATTTTGCGTCTTTAACCCCAACAGGCATCAACGGACCCCAATGGCTTCCACGCATCCACCCCGCCACTAAGTAGCTGTGCATGAAAGGCACAAGAATCTCTCCAACGGCTGGTAATCCGTGTTGCGCACGGACAATAAGCACTGGATCATCCTTTCCAACGTATCTTCCAGCGATTAAAGAGAGCTTGGTAACACTGCCCACAGCGCATAGAAGATTGTCTCTAGCTCTCCAAACACGGGAAACCACGTATCGTCCAACAGTTCCGATGAGTCCTATCAGTTCGTACATTTCTTCGGGGCACTTGAGATCAACACATTTGTTTTCCACGGTGTCTAAAACTTCAAATTTGAAACCGCCAGCCATATTTGGGTCTATCACAAGTCCAGCCGTGTTCATCGGATCGGCGAATATCCGGAACAACGGAAGGTTAAAAGCTCCAGCCGATGTTTTATCAGCCGCAAAAACCACGATAGGATCTGCATCTCTCTCCTCAATCTCCATCTCAGCTACTCCTGGCCCCATCCCTCTGACGTTTCCGCTGAAGGCTGTTTTTAAAAGGTCTTGTCCAGCGCCGTAAAGTTTGAGGTTTAAAGCCTTCTCCGCAGCTTCTTGAAAGGTGTTCCAAGCAAGTTTGTGAATCTCTGCGTTTGACTCTCCTCTCTCGTGAACCATAAGGAGTTGTAGGTCGTCTCCAACGTTGAAAACGTGGTAGCTGTTGATTAATCCTTCCTCTTTTGCTTTTTTCATGTTTTTTTCTGCTATTCTGAAGAGTGGTTCTGGAACAACGTGATGTCCAGCTAAAGAACCTACATCACATTTGATTAGGGAAATAGTTGTTTTCCTCGGCATTCACATCACTTCAAGTTCGACGCGATTTAAGTTAAGTTATCTCTTTAAAAAATTTCCCAAAGAAGCTGCGAAGAAATTATGAAATATTAATATCAACACTAATCATATTGTGGTTTGTCATGGAGAAGTTACGCGTAATATCTGTGAAGATACCTGAAGATGTTTACAAAGAAATGATTTTACGAATTCCAGAAGGCGAAAGAAGCAGCTTCATCAGAGACGCTATAATGGAGAAGCTGCAGAAAACACCTAAACCGGATAAAATTCTAGAGCTGGAACAAAAATTTAAAAGAATGGAAAAGGAACTTTCAAAAATCAAAAAATACCTGGCAGATTTAGAACTTCTCACTTATGAACGGGGCAAGGTAAACCCGCACACGTTTTGTATAGACGAAGCGGATCATAAAATAATAGATTACCTCGTTCACTATAAAGGTGCAACAACACCAGAGTTGGCGGAGTACCTGAAAACAAACAGGTGGTTCATCCTAAACAGACTGAGAAGAATAGAGAAAACGTCGAGAAAACAGCTTGGAAAACCAATAATAATCTATCATCAAGGAGAAAAATCAGGGAAAAA
>PIYA01000052.1 GCA_003601785.1 Candidatus Bathyarchaeota archaeon | reverse complement strand
GAAATTAACCTTTTTCCATTTCTCTGTTTATCAACCAATAAGTTTACAGACCTCTTTGTAGTGCTCAATCATCCTGTTCATGACTTTTCGGAATTTTCTATAGAAAAGGAAAACTTTTCGCTAGAAACTTAGATTGTTGGTGCGTTGTGTTGACGATAAATTCAGCTCCTTCTCGCTACCACATTTCACATGGACGGTGATGTTACTGCTGCTTGTACTTTCACTTTTCTCAGTTTTCTCTTCTGCGGTGTTTTCACAACCTTTATTTTTGCACGTTTCAGAATTTCTTTCGCTGCATCTTTTGCTTCTCTTCTTGTAGGATAGGTTCCTTCCAGCTCGATCCAAGGAACTGTTTCATCAATCTTTACCCATACCACATACAATTTTTTCACCGATGCCTTAGGCAGGGAATGGTTTAGTCGCGATAATTAAAACAGTTATGAATCTTGAATATGGATTCTTGTTAAGTTTCAAGCGTTTGGAAACTTATTTAAGGGATTTCTTGACACCTTTTAGAGGTTTAGGAGTGCATACAAAGGTGGAATTCAAGGGCTCTATAGAAAGGGCTCTATGGGAGGAATCACCATGGATTGGACGTGTAGAAGACAGCCCAGAAGGTGGAAGAGATGACGCTAGCCAACAGCATGTACAGCATCGTCAATGTCAAGTTTCAGCGGATATCCAAGCCAAAAGCGGAGCCCTTGAACATTACATGGAGTAATTTTTGCGGCGCTTCCCTTCAAGTCTTTAGAGTTTTTACTTCAACTTTAAGCGAAGAGGAGGTGCCCTAACCTATGACTAACGATTTCACATCGAAATCGTTTCTTAGAACATGGAAAGAGTCATTGTTTGCCTTTTCTTTTGACATAGGCGGTTTGTTTGCGGGTTTTATAATTGCTTCTCAGCTTAACGTTTTCAACTTTTCATCTTGGGCTATAGCTGTGTATCCGGCAATTTTAAGTGCGAGAGGTGTGATAAGCGGTTTGTTCAGTGGACGCTTAGGCACAGCATTGCATGTAGGTACTGTTCTTCCGAAGTTTTTCGGCAACACCCGAAACTTCTATTTGATTTTTGAATCAGTGATTTTGATAACTTTAGAGACAAGCGTTGCGATGAGCCTGTTATCCATAGTTTTTGGAACTTTTTTCTGGGGGATAACCTTCGCAGAATTTTGTGACATCTTAATTGTCACAATGGCAACGATGCTTTTAGGGTTAATAATTTCCGTTTTAACGATAACTGTTGCATTTACCTCTTTTAAGAAAGGCTTGGACCCGGATATAATCGTTTATCCGGTCATGTCAACGATAGCTGATATACTCATAACGTTGTGTTACGTTTTTGTCCTAAATCTTTTCTTCCTTTCAAATAATGCCGGAAAGTACATGGTTGATTTTCTTGGAGCATTGCTTGTAGTTCTTGCCTTTTATGCATTGTTAAAGGGTGCTCGTGAAAAGGTGTTCACAAGAACCATTAAGGAATCCTTTCTAACACTTATAATCGTGGCGTTTATTGTAAATTTTACCGGAACTGTTCTGAGAGGGATAAGTGAAATTATAGGCGGAAGAAAAGAAATCTACACGGTTTATCCCGCCTTAATTGACACGGTGGGAGACGTCGGTTCAGTTGTCGGTTCCACAGCCACGACAAAACTTGCTTTGGGTTTGCTTAAGCCGTCTCTAACCGCTATGCGAAACCATGTCACACAGATATCTGCTGCATGGTTCACATCAATAATAATGTTTATTTTATTCTCATTTTTGTCACTGCTCCTGCAAGGCATGTTCACATTACAAGCATTTTTAGAACTCACCGTTCCACTGCTGATAACAAACATAATAGCGGTCGTCGCAATAACATCAATCTCGTATGCCGTTTCAATACTGACTTTCCAGAAGGGATTAGACCCCGATAATTTTGTGATTCCTGTTGAAAGCGCCCTTGCAGACAGCATAACATCCATCGCATTGCTCGTTGCTCTGGTTTTAGTGAGTTGAAAAGAAGGATAGAGTTAAAATATTCCTTGTGTTATACTTCTCTTCCAGTAAAAGCGTAGGATGACGAGTTCGGAGCGACTTTATCAATATGTCTCATCCTTTGGAAAAAATAGAGTATAAGCCTATATCAGTTAGAAAACTCCTTGTAGAGATGAAGAACCTCTCGGAACTGATGATTGACCTAGCGTATTCAGCTGCGTTATTCAACGACAAAGAACTCGCGGAGGAAGTTTTAGAGCTTGAAAACAGAGTTGACGTGTTAGCCTACCTTCTAAACATGGAGATAATGATTGCAGCGAGGGATTCGAAGGATGCTGAGGCACTTGTTGGAGTTTCAGTCGTGGCTTCAGCCACGGACAAAATTTCTGATGCTGCCGCGGATATAGCTGCCGTAGTCACCCAAAAAATCGGCATACACCCAATAGTGAGTGAAATCTTCCGAAAGGTTGAAGAACGTCTTACAAGGGTCAAAGTTTACGAAGACTCTGTTCTGGCTGCGAAGACGATAGATGAATTAGACCTAGCGGCTAGAATGGGCGTTGACATCATAGCCATCCGCAGAAACAAAGAATGGATAATAGACCCCGAAGAAAAGGAACAAATTAAACCTGGAGACATCCTTATCGCCCGCGGTGCCCCCGAGGGCATCAAAGAGTTCAAGGAACTCGCAGAAGCTAAATTGAAAAAACTGGAGGATTAAGACATTGCATCGGAAAAACCGCAAAAAGTTTGAGGAAATCGTTGAGAGCTTTGTTGAACTTAAAGACACATCGGAATTAATGATAGACTTAGCGTACTCTTCACTTCTGTTAGATAGCAAGGAATTGGCTGACGACGTGGAAAAACTTGAAGAACACGTGGATCAGCTGCACACAGACTTCGAACTGCTTGTTTTGTCAAGCAAATTCAAACCGGAAGAGGCTAAAGGCTTGCTTGGACTGATAAGACTTGGTGTTGCGGCTGAAAAAATCGCCGATGCCGCGGCTGAAATAGCTGAAGTGGTGCTGAGAGGTGTGGAGCCGCATCCTGTCTTGAAGCTAGCCATAGAGGAAGCTGAAGAGACTGTGACGTATACGCGTGTGACAGAGAATTCTCCGCTTGTTAACAAGACATTACGGGAGGCTCGAATCCCCGAAGAAACCGGCATGTGGGTTTTAGCCATAAGGAGGGCTGGTAAGTATATAAGACCCAAGCCTGGCATAAAAATTGAAAACGGTGACGTTTTAATCGCTTCAGGATACGCGGAGGGGGAGGAAGACTTAAAGAAACTAGCGTCTCCATGACTCGTTTAAACCTTGATTTTTGATATTTATTCTCGCTTCATTAACACTATAAGTTCAAAATCCGATAATGTGTCCAAGGAGGATGCTAAATCATAAAAAGATCAAAAGTGAACAGTGAGAAGCAAAGCTACACTTGTCCAAGCTGTGGAAAAACCTTCACGACTCCCATTCTAGTTGAGAATCTGAGCTCGGCAACCGGAGAGACATACGAGGCGTGTCCCTACTGCCTAACGAAGATAGAGACAGAAAAGCCAACGAAAAAGAAAACAGCAGTCACTAAAAGTAGAAAGGTGAAAAAGGAAGTACGGGTCAAACAAGAAATTGTGCAACGTTTGAAAAAGGAAGTTTTTAAGCCTTCCTCTGAGAAGCACAGATGTCCACATTATCTTGGGTATTTGGCTACGCGTCCGAAAGGGGAGGCGATTCCTGAAGAATGTCTGACTTGTACGAAAATAGTTGAGTGTATGCTCAAGAAAGCGGTGGGATAGAGTTGTTATTTATGATACGCACATCTTCTTTTAAACGTGAAAAACGTTTTCTAAAAGATGGTTAGGGGACAGTATAATTGTCAGCTCTGCAAAAGAGAACCTCTCACGCTATCACTTCGGCGACCTCTCAGATTAAGAGGTTGAACGCTGAAAATGTAACAGTTATCGCCACGAATTTTCTTAAAAGAATAGGGAACAAAAGCGGTTTAAAACCAAAAAGAGTTTCCTTAGAGGAAGGAGCCTACATTGTTGAGGTGGAAATGAAAAAGTTCATGGCTGTTGTTCGAGTTGACGCTGAAACTCATGAAATCAAGGAGTACGAGATTCAGCCTAAAGGTGAAGAAGCTTCTTTTGTCTCCTTTTCACCGAAAATAGTTTTGATGAGTTTCGGCATTTCCGCTGGAGTTTATGTGGCTTTTTATTTCCTTTTTAAAATGTTCGGATTCTGATTGTTACCCTTATGGAGAGTGAATTCCTGCAACTTTGGGAAACGGAACAGCATCCCATATGTTTTCAAGTCCACATATAAACCTGGTTAATCTTTCGACACCTATCCCAAAACCAGCTGACGGTGGGATTCCAGCTTTTAACATATCCAAGTAAGTCAAAGCCGTCTAAAACAGTGTATAAGCATAAGCATTGAAAAACGCGATGATGCGACTACGTGGAAAAGAGAAGTAATTAACTCAAACTACGTCTTAGATGAGGATTAGGATCAAGATGAAGTTAACCTACTTGAATAGTACAACAAGGGTAACGCAAGCAGCACCGTGTTTTTCCCTCTCGTTGTAAGGGTATACCGCACTCTTAACGGTGGTCCGATCTCTACTGTTCTTTCGACGTATCCGTGTTCTTTCAGGTTCTTGAGCTTGTCCGACAATGTGCGAGAGTTTACACCAAGAATTTTCTTCAGTCCGCTGAAACTAATCGTGCTTTTCAAGAATAGCGTGTAGAGTATTTCAAGACTCCATTTTTGAGATAACAAATTGAAGCTTTCCTCAAGGTCTTCTATGTCTTCTTTCAAATCTTCTAAGCTTATTTCTCCATTTTTTAATATGCATTGAAGCGTTTCTTCTATCCCCCTGAGAGTGCGCTCTATGCGCTCCTCCACAAGTTTGCGAAGTTCATTACCCATTCTCAGCTTTTTTGAATCCATCCGTTTACACCTAGTGTGCAGCAGCTCACTTCATAATTTATAAAGGTTTACTTATACAACAAGGTATAGAAAATATACTACGATCGGGGAAAACCTTTGAAAAAGTTTGATGTGATAGTGGTTGGTGCCGGAACAGCGGGTTGCTTAGCAGCGAAAACAACAGCGGAAGCAGGTTTAAATGTTTGTTTGGTTGAGAGGAAAAAACAGGAAGAAATAGGAGAAAAAGTTTGTGGTGACGCCTTAGGGGAGCATCACCTGAAAGAGCTGAACTTGGAAAAGCCTCAAGGTGGAGAATTAGAAAAAAGAATCGAAGGTATAAAAATCTATTCACCTAATTTGGAGACGCTTTTCACCATTAAGAGCGAAGATTACGTTGGTTACATGTTAAACAGACGCTTGTTTGGACAGTGGCTTCTTAAGAAAGCTCTGGATAAAGGTGCAACCCTTCTGGATTCCACCCAATGTCTAGAGCCTGTGATTGAGAATGGCTTCCTAACGGGAGTTCAAGCTAAAAATCTGAAGACGGGTGAGAAAATCAAGTTGAAAGGCAAGGTGGTTGTGGATGCGAGCGGTTTCTTGGCCGTGATTAGACGGAAACTCCCCGAGGAAATGGGGATAGAAAACAACATTATGAATGAAGACGTTGAAGCTTGCTACCGTGAAATCAGACAGCTTAAACAAGAAAGAGAAACAGAATACTGCGAGATATATCTAAACCAAAAAGTAACCCCTGGAGGCTATACGTGGATTTTCCCGAAAAGCGGAGCAAAAGTTAACGTCGGCTTAGGAGTCTGCATGCGAGGTAAGTTTCCAAACCCCAAAAAACAGTTTTACAAACATGTTTTAACCAACCCGCTTTTTGAGGGTTCTCTACTGCTAAACGGGGGTGCATGGTATGACCCGACGCGGAGACCCTTAGATAACATGGTTGGAAACGGTGTTGCAATTCTAGGTGACGCGGCGTGCTTAGTTAATCCAATCCATGGTGGTGGAATAGGGCCGTCTATGCTGAGTGGCTATCTCGCTGGAAAAACAATAGTTGAGGCTTTAGAGCAAGGTGATGTCAGCCAGAAGTCTCTCTGGCCTTACAATCGGAGGTATATGGAAAAGTACGGGACGAAACAAGCGGGACTCGATGTTTTCCGCATGTTGCTTTTGACATGCAAGGATGAAGACCTAAGCTACGGAATGAAATATGAACTCTTAACTGAAGATGACGTTTTGAAAGCAGGCTCTGGAGAAGAATTCCATCTGAAAATAACCGATGCTGCTAAGCGTGTCTTTAAAGGTCTGAGAAGAATAGGGTTTTTGAACAAGCTTAGGTTAACGGTTAACATGATGAAACAGGTTAAGGCTCATTACAGAAATTATCCTGAGTTTCCTGAAGGGTTTAAAGATTGGAAAATGAAAACAGAGGCTTTATTTAAGGAGGCGCGCGCCAAACTTATAGAGTAGCCTAGAAAGTGTAGATTTATGCGTGTTGCCGTTTTAGCCACTGGTGGTAAGGATTCCATTTTAGCTCTTCACAGAGTTTTAAATCAAGGCTATAAAGTAGAGTGTTTGGTGAGCATGATTCCGCTGAGGGAAGACAGCTGGATGTTCCATTACCCAAACATCCGTCTAGTCGATTTAGTCGCTGAAGCCGTCGGGCTTCCCTTGGTGAAAGCCGAAACATCCGGGGTTAAAGAAGAGGAAGTTGAAGACCTTGAACGTCTGATTGGGAAACTCGATGTAGAAGGAGTGGTTTCTGGAGCGATAGCCTCAAACTATCAGAAAACGAGGATAGACAACATCTGTAAAGAATTAAACATAAAATCTATCACACCGCTTTGGCATGAAAAACCCTTAAACATTCTGAAAGAAATTCTTAACCTCCGTTTTGAGGTGATTATAACAGGAGTTTACGCGTACGGTTTTGACAAGGAATGGCTTGGAAGAAGAATAAACGAAAAAGCAGTTGAAGAACTAGTAAAGTTAAGCAAGAAGTATAAAATTTCACTTGTTGGTGAGGGGGGAGAATACGAGACTCTGGTGCTTGACGCTCCACTCTTTAAAAAGCGAATAAAAATCCTTGAATTCGAGGAAATCTGGGAAAATCAAAGCGGCCTCCTTCTAGTTAAAAAGGCTAGACTTGAAAGCAAAGAAAAAACTGGAAAAGTTTATTTTGATGCGTGAAAGTATGAATCAAGCTATCGGCGGACAACAAGTCCGCTGGGATGTAGCCTAAAGGGCTGAACCGTAAACAAAAGTGAGGTGAAAAAATGGCGTATAAATACATTGCAGAGGCTTGGACGAAGCCTGAGGAATCCTTCGTAGATGAGTTGATGCGCCAGAGGCTGATAGAGTGGCGTAAACAACCAACGGTAACCAGAATAGAAAAGCCCACACGTTTGGACAGGGCGAGAAAACTCGGTTATAAGGCAAAACAAGGCTTCATTGTGGTTCGTGTTCGTGTTAGAAGAGGAGGCTTGAGAAAGAGAAGACCGAGGGCTGGGAGAAGACCGAAACGTATGGGTGTCAAGAAGTATAAGCCCGCTAAAAGTTTAAGGTTAATCGCTGAAGAAAGGGCTGCAAGAAAGTTTCCAAATCTGGAAGTTCTGAACTCTTACTGGGTTGGCGAAGACGGACGTTCGAAATGGTTTGAAGTTATAATGGTTGATCCCAGTCATCCTGTGATAAAAACAGACAAAGACGTAAACTGGATCTGTCAAAAACAGCATAAAGGAAGAGTTTTCAGAGGGTTAACAAGCGCGGGTAAAAAAGTCAGAGGTCTGAGAAGGAAGGGGCGAGGAGCAGAGAAGGTTAGACCAAGCAGGAAAGCTGCAAGGGGCAAATGATCAATGCAAACGATCAGACCTAAAGTGTTTAAAAAATACGGGAAACAGCGACACGGTAGAGGTTTCAGTCGAGAGGAACTGAAGAAGGCTGGATTAAGTATCAAGCATGCGTTAAAACTTAAAATTCCAGTGGACCCCAGAAGGAGAACGCTTCATGAAGAAAACACGAAAATGTTAAAAAATTTTCTAAAAAGCATGGAAGCTCCATCTAAACCTAAGAGAAAATCTAAAAGTTAAGACGTGTTATTTTTAAACGTGATTGATTTTGTCCTCTCATGTTCCAATAAGATTCATTGATATACAAGTATTTGTTCACGCTACTGAAGACCAAGATAAGGTTCTCACAGCGATAAAGAATGTGCTTCCAGAGGAACTAATGGACAAGGTGGCTTTTGAGAAAACTAACTTGAGGGGGCATCATGGAAACCCTATAACCCTTTTAAAAGCGAAAATAAAAGAAAAAAACGCCGTTAAAACCATTTTTGAAAAGATTTCTTCCGGTTTAAACAGCGTGGATAAAGAGCTTTTAAAGAATGAAATTGACCGACATTTGGACAGAGGTAATCTCTACATCAGACTTGACAAGCAATCAGCTTACCTAAACGAGTTGAAAATCTGTTCAACAGACCCCATACACTTGAGAATTCACTTTAAAAAACACCGTCCAGAAGAAATCATGGATATTTGTAGAGAATTCGGGATGCTCCCATGAAAAGAACATACGCCGACCTACACCTATGCCCGAATCTGAAGAATCCCAAACAAACAGAAAACATGATAAAGAAGTCCCGCAGGCTTGGCTACCATTTGATAGCGATTCCTCTCCCGTTAAGTTCTGTGGAAGAGGAAGTTGAATGGTTGCGTAGGATGTGTAAGGAAGCCAAAATAGACTTTGTTTCTCGTGTAGATTTGAAACCTAAAACGTCAAGGGAACTGCTTAAAGATTTGAGAAGGCTTAGGAGAAAGGTTGAAATAATCGCTGTAACCTGCGAATCAAAACAAGTTGCGAGACAGGCGGCGAAGGACCACCGTGTAGACATACTGAGCTTCCCAACAGAGCTTCGTAAACGTTTTTTCGACAGGGCTGAGGCTGAATTAGCTTCGAAGACCACAGTTTCATTGGAAATAGACGTAAAACCACTGATAACTCTGAAGGGAAAACCGAGAATCAGGCTTCTTTCAGCTTTGCGTAGAGAAACAGCCATTGCAAAGAGCTTTCAAGTGCCGGTAATTCTTTCAAGTGGAGCAACAGAAGAGTCGCTGATGCGAAAACCAAGGGAACTAGCGGCTCTGGCGTCTCTTTTTGACATGGACAAGTCTTCAGCAATAGAAGCCACTTCATCCAACCCGACGAGCATTGTTAAGAGAAACAGAAGCAAGCTTAGTTCAAACTTTGTGGCGCCTGGAATAAGGATAGTTCGGAGAGGAAAAGATTGCTGAAAAAGGTTAGACGCCGCTACTTAGCTCTAAAAATAGAATGTGATGGGACTTTAAATTCGAGAGAATTCATTAACGCTGTCTGGAACGCTGTTCTAACGCTTTACGGAGAGTACGGTGCAAGCAAAACAAATCTAAACCTTATTGATTATAACTCTGAAGAAAAACTAGCAGTCATACGTGTCGCACACGCAACCGTTGAAATGATTCGAGCAGCGCTGGCGTCAATAACGAGAATAGGGGATAAGTCTGTGGCGATACATGTTCTAACGGTTTCTGGAACGATAAAGGCATTGCATAGAAAAATGAAGCATCTGAATCATTAAGGTTTATTTGATAGTTTGCGTCTTAAATCACGGGGAATGATGTAGCCGTCCCAGTCTGAACTTATGCGGATGAAGAATTTACGTACGGACAGACCCCAAGCTTGCTAAAATGATCAAAGACTATAACGCGCCTCTCGTGCTTTCTTTCTCTGTAATCCAACAGTTAGAGCCAAAATCATTCCAGCTATAAAACCGCCGACATGCGCCCAGTAAGCAACACCGCTTGCTCCTTCAAAAAAGAAAATGTCGTACATCCCCAAAAACCACTGCATGAGAAACCAGATGCCGAGAAAAATAACCGCGGGTATTGGGATTATTATCGGTAAACCATAGAAAATAAGCGTTAAAATTTTGGCTTTTGGATAAAGTATGAGGTATGCTCCTAAAACACCGGAGATAGCCCCAGAAGCCCCTACAACAGGAATCCCATACAGCTGCGGGTTCGTCAAACTTATGTAAGTTAAGCTTGCTGCGACTCCGCAGACCATGTAGAAGACGAGGTAACTGAAGTGTCCAAACGCATCCTCAACGTTGTCTCCGAAAATGTAAAGATACAGCATATTCCCAAACAGGTGGAACAGTCCAGCGTGAAGAAACATAGACGTGAAGAGGGTGTAAAGCCTTTCCCCACGAACAATGTAGTACGGCTTCAAAGCAAACTTTTCCTCTATATCAGCTGCAAATCTAGGATCTATCATATTCCACTGTGAAAGCAGAACCACCACAAAAACAACAACATTGGCGAGTATCAACATTCTGTTAACGTGAGGTGTAGTTAATGAACGGTTCAAATCTTTTATTGGAAACAACCCTAATCATCACCAAATGATAAAGATTATCAATATTTACTTTTCCACTTTCAC
>PIYA01000051.1 GCA_003601785.1 Candidatus Bathyarchaeota archaeon | reverse complement strand
TCCAAGGTAGACGTTAAGCGCGATTATGTTCGCTAAAGCCACGGTTAGATATAGCAGACTGTACCAGAAGCGCATGTAACCGCCGAAAAACGCCAAGAATTCTTTGCTTACGAGCAGTTGTCCGAAGCCCGCGAGGGCTGCCAACTGGTAAACGTAAGGTAAAGGCGACGGGAAATGTCGGTCCAGCAAGCATGTTAACAGACTTGTGGCTAGGAAGAGGTCTATACCCAGCAGTGTGAAGAACTCTGGCTGTAGTGGGGAGGGCATTTATTCTACCATCGCTTGGATGTCTTGTTTCTTTTTATTTAAGTCGTATGAATTCGGAATCTAAATCCGAATTCTAGTTATATTTGCGCAGTACTAACATTAAAATATTCTGTCGTAAGACACGCTACACACAGAACAACAAAAAAGAGGCTTAAGCCTCATCTATAAACTTACTGGGCTTAGGAATCTCAGAGGCCAAGCCTCTCCTCTCACGAATCTGTCTTATCACTTCCGCTGCAACGCTCTCCGGTGCTTTCTCCCAATGGTCAAAGGTGCACTGCCAGAAGGCGTGACCGGAAGTGGCTGACTTATATCAGCCGACAAGCCGAAGGTTTCCGCCACAGGAATATAGCCTGTAATCATCGTTAGGACACCCTTCTGTTCGGACGCTAGAATCCTTCCACGTTTGCGGGTAATTATGCTCGAGCACTCACCCACCCATTGGGCTGGAACAGAGATTCCAATCTTGTAAATCGGTTCAAGAAGCACAGGTTGCGCCGTTAAGAACGAACCTAAGATTGCACGGCGTACGGCTGGCATTATCTGGGCTGGTCCACGATGCACAGGGTCTTCATGAAGTTGAGCGTCCATGAGCTTGACTTTCACGCCTCTCAACGGTTCCTCGCACAACGGTCCAGCTTGACATGCCCATCGGAAACCGGAGATAACCATGTCTCTTACTTCTCTAAGATACTGAATTCCCTTCGTTAAGTCTATTATTATGTTCTTATGTTCCTCCAAAGCCCAGACGTTTCTTGCCTCTTCTGTTGGCCAACCAGCCTCCTTGTAGAGGACATTTCCCATTCTTTTTCTCCCCATCTCTTCGACAAGGTCGCCCTTCTCAATCATTTCTATGACCTTTTCCTCTAATGGTTCAACCTGAATCCAGAACCTGTTGTGTTTGTTGGGGCTTTTAGCCATGGCTATCACTCCTTGTCCAGCGACGCTTTCTCTGTAAACAACTATGGGACGAGACGTCACGATTTCCATTCCGCCGCCGTAGTCCCTCAAGAACTTAACGGCGATTTCAAGGTGAAGTTCACCCATCCCGCTTAGCAGGTATTCACCCGTTTCCTTGTTTATGGTCGTCACCAGATTTGGGTCTTCGATTGAAAGCCTGTTCATGGCGTCAACAAGCCTCGGCAGGTCTTTCGGATGCTTGGGCTCTATAGCTATAGTGACGACGGGTTCTGAAACGTATTTTATCCGTTCGAAGGGAATCATAATGTCCTTATGCGTGACGTCGATTAGGGTTTCGCCAGCCCTAGCCAGGTCTAAACCTAGCAAGGCTGCTATGTTTCCGGCGCTGATTTCGCCGACGACCTCTCTGAAGGCACCCATGTACATAGAGACCTGTTGCACTCGGTAGTCCTTTTTCGCACCGACTAGGTGAACTTGGTCTCCCTCTCTTATGGTGCCTGAGAAGAGTCTTCCCGTTGCAACCAAGCCTGCGTGGGGGTCCATTTGAGCCTGTGTTATGCACATTACGGTGGGTCCCTTGTCGTCGCAGTTGAGCATTGCTTGACCTATTTCCGAGTCTATGTCTCCTTTCCAAACCTTTGGTATACGGTATTTCTGAGCTTCTATGGGGTTTGGAACGTTTTTGACAACCATGTCGAGGATTGCCGTGTGAAGCGGAATAAGTTGAGGTAGGGCTTGATACTCGTTTTTAGCGTAAGCATCCACTACGTCTTTGAATTTCACCCCTTTCTGCTGTGCTATGTTAACTGTGAAACCCCACTTGTGGAGGGCTGAACCGAAGGCCACCGTTTCTTTTGATGGGTCAACCTTCCATTTTTCCTTAAACTCTTTTTCACCGTACATGTCGATTAGGTTGTTGAAGTCACGGATTATGCGGATAAGTTTCTTCTGAATCTCGTCTGGGGTGAGCTTCAACTCTTTTATCAAACGGTCAACCTTGTTTATGAAAAGGAGTGGTTTAACCCTCTCTTGTAGGGCTTGACGGGTGACGGTTTCGGTTTGAACCATGACCTCTTCTACAGCGTCCACAACGACTACCGCGCCGTCTATGGCTCTCAAAGCTCTGGTAACCTTGCCTGTGAAGTCAACGTGTCCCGGTGTGTCGATCAGGTTTATCACGTATGGGCGTCCACCCATCTCGTGTAGAAGCGATATGTTCGCGGTTTTTATTGTGATTCCTCTCTTCTGCTCCTCTTCCAGATAGTCTAAGGCTCTTGCTTCACCCGCTATTTTCGGCGATAGTAATCCTGCCTCCGCTAGCAGCGAGTCTGTCATTGTTGTTTTTCCGTGGTCTATGTGGGCGATTATCCCGATGTTGCGTATATCCTCTTTTCTACTCATCAGTCTGAGTATTTCGCTTGTTTGTCTGAACTTCGGCATTTTTTAACCTCGATTTGAAACAGCATTTTAGTGCTGAGGGTTTCCTATTAACTTTACGATGTCACTTATAACGTTTATTTCTCAAGAATAAGAGATAAACAGCCTAGAGGATTAAACTTGAAGAAAGCCTTAAGGGTGCCCGTTGAAAAGCTAGGTGAGGAACCTTACGCATCTGTTATGTGTTATCCGAAGCCTGACAAGCGTGAGCTTAAGAAGCGGTTGAAAGAGCTGGAGAAACTGGGTGTTAAAGCCTTAGAGTTTAAAGGAGCAAAAGAGGTTGCTAAACTAAAAGTTTTGGGTAAGGGATGCGTCGGAATAGTCGTAACAGCCTACAAAAACAACGAAAAAACGGCGTTGAAGATTCGAAGGGTTGACGCTGACCGTGCTAGGATGTATCATGAAGCGGAAATGTTAGAAAAAGCGAACTCCGTAAAAGTTGGACCAAAACTCCTAGACGTCAGCAGAAACTTCCTTCTGATGCAGTTCATCGACGGAGAACTGCTTCCAGAATGGCTTGAAAAACCCGTGGGAAAAAACGTTGTGAAAAGGGTTCTGCGTGAGGTTTTGGAACAGTGTTGGCGTTTGGATAAGGCTGGCTTAGATCATGGAGAACTGAGCCACGCTCCAAAACATGTTATTATCGACGGTAAGGGTGAACCGTTTATTGTTGATTTTGAAACCGCGAGTGTGAACAGGAAGGTGTCAAATGTGACATCGATGGGTCAGTTTCTCTTTATAAGTGGGATAACCGCTGAAAGGGTGGCTGAAAAATTAGGCGGAGTGGATAAAAAGGTGCTTATTAAGGCTTTAAGGGTTTACAAGCGTGATAAGAACCGTGAAAACTTTGAAAAAATCTTAACGGCTTGCGGTCTCCTTAAACAACATAGTTCATAGATTGTGTTTTTTCCTGTTTTTTCGCTTCAACCTTTTTAATGTTTAATGATTCAACAAGCGGGGAAGGGTTAAGCCAGATTTCTACTTTGCACTGTCTTGCAACTCTTCTCCGCTCATAGAGCAGCGGGATGAAATCAACGAACATCCAACTGAAGGATTCACTCATCCTTCCCCGCTCTCCCTTCCTCCCTTCTCCCCAATTATTTAGAGGCTTTCCTCTTTTATAACGATGTATAGAAGAAAGTTCTATAAACGAAAACGGTATTATCCGCTTTGTTTCTGCCGTGTTTTTCAAATATTTGTGAAAAAAACTTAAAACATTGGAAACCAAATTTTAGCCGACTGGTGAAATTTGATGGTTGTCGAAAGAGAAGAGATGCAGGAGATAGTTAGGAGATATAAAGAACCTATAGGATTAAACCTTGGCTCCCATTCAGCCTTGGATGCTTGGCAGGGACAACGCAACTACGGGTTGAGAAGCATAATATACACGACGCCTAGCAGAGCAAGAATTTATCTTCAGAATCCGATGGTTGGAAAGCCTGAAGAGCCTATGGAAGATTTACCTAAAACCGTGAGCAGAGATCTGCGCGTTGTGAACGACCCTAAAGACATAAACAAGAATGATGACTGGAGAAGTGTGATTCTGATTCTTGACAGGTACTCTGACATAGTCAAGTACGTGGATGAGCTTATCGATTTGGAGTGTTTGCAGATTCCGAACAGAGCTTTCTCCGTATATGTCGGCGGAGACGAACACTGCAGCGTGATTGAAAACGAATATGGCGTTCCGATAGTTGGTTCCAGGCTTCTTCTGAAAATTGAAAACAGAGGTGAAATCGAAAGAGACTACTACTGGTTCGCGGAACAAGCAGGCATCCCATACCCGAAATCCTACCAGTACGAGGTCTATGAAGGCGGGATAAGATTCAAGGAGCCAATTGAAGAGCCCATGCTCATGAAGGCTGAACACGCCCACAGAGCCTTCGAGAGAGAGTTCATATTTGCCGCAAACTCGCAAGATTTGGAGGAGAAGGTTGCAAGGGAGGTGGCTGCTGGAAACCTGAACAGGGAATCTTTGGAGAACGCTCGTGTTGAACAGATAGTTCTCGGTCCTCACGCCAACTTCAACTTCTTCTTCTCACCCTTAGACGCGAAGAGTGAGTGGGGAGATGTGGATGACTGGTTCTCAAAGCTTTACAATGTGAACTTGGAAGAGGCGAGAATCTGCTTGGCAAATCAGTTCTTATCCATAGACGAGCGGAGAGAAACAATCTTAGACGGTTTGAAAAGGCTGCCAGCGGATGTCCAGGAAAAAATCAAGAAGATTCCATCCTTCGAGGTTACAGCTCACGCTCTGTTAAGCCTGAGAGAGTCATTGCTGAAAGACGTCCACCGATACGCAGACCGTTTCTTGCTCGCTTGCAGAGAACACGCTTACCCGGGCATAATAGGCGCTTGGTGCTTGCAGACGCTCATCACTTGGGACCGCATATCCAAATATGAGCTTAAACCCGTGGTTAAGCTTGACTTCACGAGCGGTGTTGAAGCCAAAACAGCGGCTGACTACGGCTTGTACGATGTTCCAGAGGAGAGAAACCCCTACATGCATATTCCGGTGACGCAAGACATCGCGCTGAGACACGGTGGCGGAACGAACGTTCACATGGGAATAGGCTCACAGTATGCAAACGCGAAGTACAAGAAGATTATGAGCATGGGTGACCGCATAGCCCTTGAAATTCGACGTGCATGGAAGAGGAACCAGCTACACGAGATAGTCACTTAACCGTCGTAAAATCTTCCTATATTTTTTAACACTTCCGTAAGCTGTGGAACATCGAACAACCTGTGGTTTGTCAGCTCGTTCGCCGCTGCCATGTACATGTCGCTTATAAGTTTTTTAAGCTGCGGGTCTAACCTTGGAGGCTGCGACTTGCACAGTTCTCTCCAATCTTTCACCCCTTCAGCTTCAGCTCTCCGCTTGGCTTCTTCCACATCTCGATACCAGCTTGTTTTTCTGTAGAATTGCCTCGCAACCTCCTTGCTCACGTGTAATCCTTCACGGGTGAATCTACACTCATCTAGGGTTCCGACGACGTCGACGACCATAAGCTCTCTTTTAGGGTTAAAAGCCAACTCTATCTTTCCGTCATCATTGTTTAAGCCAGCCCCTGAAGCAATCTGCGTTATCGTCTCATCCACCTCTAAAAGCAAAGCCTTAATCTCTTTCACTTCGTCGTCGGTTAAACCTGCAATTTTTTGAGCTTCACTCCATGTGATGTATCTGTCTCTCTCCTCAAGCTTTGTGCTTACGTCAAAAATTGGCTTTGAAAGGTGTTCTCCAGGTTTCGGGTGGTGGTCTAAGCCTAAATCTTCAATTGTGATTAAGCCTTTTTCAAGTCTCTTGAAAATCGAGGAGCCTTCAGGCAGTCCGTTTCTGTATATGATCTCCAGCGGGATCAGGTAGTTTTTGAGGCTTGGTGTGAACACGCTGTAGTCGTATTTGAGCTTTCCGTTTTCCACGTATGTTTTAGGCTTGAACACGTTGACGAGGTTGAACTCCATGATGTTTGTCGGCTGCTCCAACTCTTCAAACGTTAAAAGTTTTCCATCCTCTGCGACTAAGCCTCTGTAATGAGTTTTTACTCCTTTTTCTTCAAGCCTTTCAAAACAGTAGGCTCCCATGATGCATAGGGCTGCTCCTTTTCCTTGGATGTGGTCTGGCATTTCACCCCAGTCGAAAACTGAGTAACGGTCTGAAAAGTGGAACCTTCCGATACCCATTCTATCTCTTGTAGGTTTCTTGATTACCTCTAGGTCTTTCACGCTTCCCATGAGCTTTCACTGTTCAGATTTCCTAACGGACTCGTCAGCCCTCTCAACCGCCAGCTTCTTGTCAAGCTGATAACTCTTGACGCGTTCGGCAACATCCTCGTCTTCCAAGGCGAAAATCTTAGCGGCGGCGATAGCGGCGCCTTCAGGCTCTAAGGTTACGACGGAGCCTATTCCGCTGGGGACTCTGAGCGACGAGTATATGTCTGCTCCAGCGAACTTTTCAGAGTAAGGTGGACAAGCAACGACGGGTTTCACCGTGTTCGCGTCGACAAAGGCGCTTAAAGCGTTAGATTTTCCAGCAACCGTTATGTAAACAATTTTTTCCCCTTCGTATTCTTTGAGAATTTCCAAAACTTTCCGCGGAGTCTTATGAGCTGAAGCCACGCGATACTCATAACTTAAACCAAGATTTTT